>SHZU01000004.1 GCA_009692115.1 Gemmatimonadota bacterium
GATGGTCATCGGTTGTCCTTTCGCGACGTCGCGGGCCGGGCGAGGATCTCGAGTGCCGCCTCGAGGGCTCCGTCCCGGCCGCTGAGTTGGTCGGATTCTGGGAAAACCGGCACCATCCGGTCGGGTGGAATACCGGCTCCCTCGAAGTTGGTCCCGTCGGGCGCGAGGTAGCGCTCGCTGGAGAGCTGAAACCGCCAACCGTTGGGCAACTGGCGGACTAACTCGTCCGCGAAGATCCCCTGTGTCGACTCACCCACCCGGACAATCCGGGGCCGGCGGCCGATCAGCGCGAGCGTCAGGACTTCGCCGGCGCTCAGCGTCCATGGGCCGGTGAGCAGCACCGCCGGCCCCTCGAACCGGGCCCCCCGAGCCGGGCTGACTCGGACCCGTTCGAGCGGCGTAAACCGTTCGGGATGCTCGGGGTCGGACCGCGCCTGCTTGGCGAACGCCGGGTAGGAGACCTTCGTTAAGCGGGACACGATCATCATCGCGATCGCGTCGGCGCCTCCGCCGTTCAGGCGAAGATCGATCACCAGCGCCCGCCGCCGGGCGACTCGGGGCATGATACTGTCGAGCGCCGCCGTAAGCGCCAGCGAGTCGTCTTCGAACCGGCCGCTCGGCGTGTACGAGTACTCTCGCATGATCCGCAGATACGCGACGGAGTCGGCCAACTCGCCGTACTGAATCCAGTCTTGGCACCACGATTCCAGCCCGCCGGTGAGGTAGCGCCGCGGGGGCGCCGCGAGCAGGGCCCGATACCGGACCGGATCGATGACGCCGCCGGACCGACGGAAGTGCCGGGCTCGGAGGTTGAGATCGGTGGCGGTCACGTCGGTGTGGAGGTCCTCGAGCGGGGCAACCATCTGCTCCAACGCCTGATAGAGGTCTTGCGGGGACGGCGCCCCAGCCAGGCGGCGCCGGGCCTCGGCAACCTGCCCGTCCCAATCCAACCGGCGGAGGCCGAAGAACGCATAGTGCTCCCGGAGCGTGCGCTCGAAGACCGCAAAGTTTCCTTCGGTCGTGTTGGCCGTCGGTGCCCGGCAGACGGCAGGCAGGGCGGACACCTGGCGAAACCGGATGCCCGACATCGTTCCAGGAGCGTGGGCCACGAGCCCGGTGGCCTTCCCTGCGGGTCGGACGATCCACGCGGTGGCGGACCCATCGAAGAAAGCTGCGGCGGCTCCCGGTGGCGGCGGACCTTTCGCGAACCGCGCCGTTCGCACGCAGGTCATGGTCGTGACCTCCCACGTCTGGAGGCCATCGGCCTGGAACTCCCAGACCATACCGTAGCCTTCGGATTGCCAGATCCCGGTTGGCGGCGCCCCGGACGTCTGGAACGGCGAGCCGAGGAGCAGGAGGGTCAGCGCGGAGAACGCCGGGGGGATGGTCACGTCCGAGTATACGCGGAAGATTCGGAGTCTGCCAATCGTTTCATCCGGCCGGCGGGTGGCCCTTGTGCCAGGCCTGGCACGGCCTGATCTTCGCCACCGAGTGCCGAGCCTTCACCGGAGGTCATCCTGAAAACGATTCGCGTGGTTCTGACCGGGCTCGGCAACGTCGGCCGGGGTTTGCTGTCGATCTTGGTAAGCCAGGAGGCAATCCTTCGCGAGCAGTACGGACTCGAGGTCCTCGTGGTCGGGGGAACCGATTCGGGTGGGGCCGCGATCGATCCTTCGGGTCTCGATCTCGGCGAAGTGCTCTCCTGCAAGGCGGCGGGCCGTTCGGTGGCGAACTTGCCTTCAGTCGGCCGGCCCGGGATGAACGGCCTCGCGATGCTCGAGGCCGTGACCGCCGAGGTCCTGTTCGAAGCCACGCCGGTGAACTTGCGAGACGGCCAACCCGGCCTTGACCTCGTTCGTTCGGCTCTGGGCCGTGGCATGGCTTCGGTGCTCGCCAACAAGGGGCCGCTGGCGCTCGCGTATCAGGAGCTGGCTGCCCAGAGCGATCTCGCGGAACCGGGCCGGCCGGCGCTTCGGTTCTCGGCCTGCGTCGGCGGGGCGTTGCCGACCATCAACCTCGGCCGGCGCGATCTGGCCGGGGCGCGGATCCTCGAGGTCGAGTGCATTCTCAACGGAACCAGCCAAGGCATCCTTCGGGCGATGGAGTCCGGCCAGAGTTTTGAATCCGCGCTCGCCGAGATGCAGCGACGGGGCGTGGCGGAAGCCGATCCGAGTCTCGATGTCGACGGCTGGGATCAGGCGGTCAAACTGGTGATTCTCGCCAACGCCGTGCTTCGGCGGCCGACCGTCCTCGGCGATCTCTCGGTGCGGGGAATCCGGAACGTGACGGTGACGGAGTTGCGCGCCGCGACGGACCGGGGGGAGCGGTTGGTGCTCCTGGGTCGCGCGGTCCGGAGCGACGCAACCGGCGACTGGCGGCTCACCGTGGCGCCGACGTCGCTCCCGCTCGAGCATCCGTTGGCGCGGATGGGCGCGGATGAGATGGGGATCGTGTATCGCACCGACATCAGCGGGATTCTCCATGCGACGTCGGAAGAAGTCGACGCCGTACCCACCGCGGCGGCCATGTTGCGCGATTTGATCGGATTGGTCTGACGGCGCGGAGCGGCGCTGTCAGCCGCAGCGCCCTCGTCGGGTCCGCCAGGGGGCCCGAAAACTGCCGGCCAGCGTCGGGCGGTCGGAGAACTCGAGTCGAAGCCGTTCCGCGATCACGGAGTCCGGCCCGAGAAGCAGGGTGAGCCCCGGTCCGATTCGGAGGTCATCGCAGGTCAGGACCGGCGCGTCGCGGTGGTATCTGAAGCCCACCCCCGCCAGCACGTATCCGCCGCTCATCGGGCGTCACCGGCCAATGAATCCCCGCCGGCCTGATGGTGGAGCGCCTGCCACTGCGTCACGACCAGCCGGCGGTCGGCCTAGGCGGCATGCCACCACAACAACGGAACGGAGCCGACGGCCACGAGCGCGAGGGCCGGCCGCCACGCCACCGCGAGCGCGAGACTCGACCCCGTGATCAGGTACTCGCCGCTGGCCCGGGAGAGCCGTCCCCCCGCCCGGCGCATCGCCCCAACGGCGAGCAGCGTCGCCACGCTGACCGACAGTGCCTGCCAGTCCAGTGCCAGCGCAAAGACGAGGGTCGGCGCCGCCGGCACCGCGAGGGCGATCACATCATCGAGAACCCGGATCCGCGCGCCGACCGGAAGGGATCGGGCCCAGGGCCACGGGGGCCGGCGGAGGACCAAGAGATCGGCCAGTCCGGCGAAGGTGATCACGAGCGCGATCACGATGACCGCCCGGGTCACCCCACTCGCCGCCTCGACGGTGAGCCGGTTGTTGATTCGATAGAGGAGCGCCGCGCCGGTCCGGCTTGGGAGGCCAGCGTGAGTCCGAGGAATCCAAACCCGAGCGCCGCCGTCGCGGTGCGGTCGGGGCCCACCAAGGCAAGGACGTTGGCGCGAAGGAACAGCGGGACGCTCGGAATCGGTACCACCACCAGGGCGAGCACCAGCGCGGCGAAGAGAATGATCCCGTTCCGCAGCGCCACCGAGGCGGCGCCGGCGGCGAAGAACCGAATGACGCCGGTCAGAGCGGCCCGACCCGCCTAACGTGGCCGGTGCCGATCTCGGCGATCGTCCGGCATCCGAGCAGCGCCATGCTCCGTTCGAGTTCGGACTTGAGCATCCCGAGGGCCCGCTCGACGCCGGCCTGGCCGCCCGATGCGAGGCCATAGAGGTAGGGCCGGCCGATCGACACCGCGTTGGCGCCGAGGGCCAGGGCCTTGAGGACGTGGGTGCCGCGCCGGACGCCGCCGTCGACGATCAGCTCGAGCCGGTCGCCGACCGCGTCCCGGATGGCCGCGACGCAATCGATCGGGGCCGGGGCGGCGTCGAGTTGGCGGCCCCCGTGATTCGAAATCATGATGGCAGTGGCCCCGACGTCGACGGCGCGCTTGGCGTCGGCCGGCGACTGAATCCCTTTGAGGACGAAGGGGCCGCCCCACTGCTTGACCAACCAGGCGACGTCGTCCCAGGTCACGGTCCGGTCGAACTGGCCGTTGACGTAGTCGATCAGCGAGACGGTGCCGAGCTTGCCGACCCGATGGACCACGTTGGCAATCTGGAAGTCGGGGTTCTTGAGGAGGTGAAACGCCCACCGTGGGTGGGCCGCGAAGCTGGCGAAGCTCTTCAGCGAGAACCTCGGCGGCAACACCATCCCGGTGACCCGGTCGCGCTCCCGGTTGCCGGCGAGCGCCGTGTCGACCGTAAGGCAGAGCGCTTGATACTTCGCGGCCTTGCAGCGCTCCACGAACTCCGTCGTGAGCGCCCGGTCTTTGAGGATGTAGATCTGGAACATCCACGGCCCTGGGCCCTGGTCGGCGATCTCCTCGATCCGGGTCGTGCCCATCGTGGAGAGGGTATAGAACGTGCCGGATTTCTGGGCCGCCCGGGCCACCGCCGGCTCGGCCTCGTGGTGAAAGAGCCGGGACATCCCGGTCGGCGCGAGAAACACCGGCCAGCTGATCTTTTGGCCGAGCAGAGTGGTACTGGTGTCGATGGCGCTGATGTCCCGGAGGTAGTTGGGAAGCAGTTCGTAGTCGTCAAAGGCCGTGGTGTTCCGCCGGAGGCTCCATTCATCGTCGGAGCCCCCGTCGATGTAGTGAAACATCGGGGCGGGGAGGCGTTGCTTCGCCATCCGGCGGAGGTCGGCAATGTTGTTGCAGCGGTCAAGTTGCATGGCTGGCTTCGATCTGTCGGCTTAGATTGGTCGTTGAACCTATCGTGCCGGCGGAGCGCCGGCAACGAGTCCCCGAGGAGCCAGCCAATGCGGGCCCGTCCCCTCTTGACGTATTTCCTGCTGGCCTTCGCGATTACCTGGTCGGCGGCCGGGATGGCCATCCTGGCTCCCGCCTGGTTCAGCCGGACGTTCGGCCAACTCGACGCCAGCAACCCGGTGTTCTTCGTCGCGGTCTACGCGCCCACCGGGCTCGCGATCGGGTTGACCGCGCTGTTCGAGGGCCGAGCCGGCCTCAGGGCGCTCCTGGCTCGGCTCGACCCGCGGCGCTGTCACCCGATCTGGTATCTGGTGGTGGTCGGAGGGTTCCTCGCGCTGACCGGATTGGCCGGTTGGATCGGCTCGGTGGCCGGTGGCCCGGCCCCGGTGTGGAAGCTTTCGGCGTTGGGTGGCTTGGCCGGAAGCCTGCTGAGTGACCCCGGGCCGTTAGGTGAGGAACTCGGCTGGCGGGGTTTTGCCTTGCCCCGGATGCTCCGCCGGTGGAAGCCGGCCATCGCTGCGGTGATTCTCGGCGTCATCTGGGGGCTCTGGCACCTCCCGGCCTTCTACGTGTCGACGCTCGGCCAAAGCCAGTTGTCGCTGCCGGTGTTCCTGCTCGGCGCCACCTCGTTGTCGGTGGTGACCTGCTGGCTCTTTCTCAAATCGAAGGGCAGCGTGCTGATCGCGATTCTGGCGCACCTGATGGCCAATCATGCGGGTGACGTGACCGGGGCTTCGTTCAACCAGATGACTTATGGACTGGCCTTGGTCGCCGCCGTCCTGGTGGCGACCAGGCAACTCACGCCAGAACCGGCCGCCGAGCACCAGTCGCCTGGGAATTAGCCCTTCGCGACCACCAACGTGTGGAGCCGCGCCCGGGAGGTGGTCCCGGTTCCCCAGGCCGGGCTCGGGGATGATGGTCGGCGCGGCCTCCTTATCCTGGCTCTTCAGGAATTCGACGGTGATCTTCTGGGTCGCTTCCGCGGCCGACTTGAATTCAAGGACCGAGATGATGAAGGCGTGCGCCTTGCCCATGAACGTACAACTGGTCTGAATAGCGCCGGTGTCCTCGTCGGGCTCCGCGGGCTCTTTCGAAGTGCCGGTGATGGGTTCTCCGATCAGGCCTTGGGCCTCGGCTTTGGTGATCATGGCGCAGGGGTCGGGAATCGGGGTCGCGGCGAGCAGGGTGAGCCAGAAGAGCGGGATCCTCGTTTCCTCCCAAGGTGTGGGATCGGCCGGCCTCTGAAGCTAGGAGGTCGGCCGAGTCGGCGATACCCGGGTAGCTTCCAACGGTCGCCCCGATGGGGCTGGCGGATACCGGGCCCCGAACATTCGCCGGCATAATGGCGGGGTGGGGCGTCCGTCAGGCTCTCGGCGAAGTCCCGGTGTTCGCGGCGATCGATTCGGCCGGGCTCACGTTCGAGCGGCTCTACATCGCGGCTGGGCGGGCGAATCCGACACTCCGGTTGGCCCAGATCAACCAGGATCACGATGCCGTCCAGCTCCAGTTTTTGGCAATCCTGGGGATTACTGGGAAGCCGCTGGCGCCTCTGCTCCAGGCCCACCTGGATGACATCCAAGCGGCCCTCCCGACCTTCCGGCGCTATTTGATTCCGAGCGAGGAGCACACCATCCTGACCCGGCCGACCTTACTACACCACGGTGGTCGACGGGGTCCCGCTGCCGGACTGGGTTGCGGCAACCATCGACGGCAAGCGGTAGGACGCCGTTAGGCGTTATCCTCAAACCATGCGACTATCTCTGCTCGTTTCCGTGGCTCTGCTCGCCGCCTGCGCGCCGGCCAAGCCGACCGATTCCACTCCCGCGGCGCCTTCGGAGCCGTGGGCGCTCGAGGCCGTCAAGGCCGACACCGCCAACGGGATCCGGATCCTGATCGTCCACGACATGGAAGGCCTGTCGGGACAGGACAACCCGCAGAGCTTCGATTTCGGGTCTCCGGTCTACCCGAAGGGCCAGGAACTTCTGGCGGCGGACATCAACGCCGTGGTCGAGGGTCTCTACGCCGGCGGGGCAACCGAGGTCCATGTGGCCGATGGGCACGGCAGCGGGAACCCGGACCCTGATGTTCGCCGCGATCTGCTGGATCCCCGGGCCACTCAAGTGCTTCGCGACCAAGAATTCGACACCTACTTCGGGCTGACGACGCCGGGTGCCTACGATGCCGTGGCTGTCGTCGGGATGCACGCCAAAACCGGCAGCCGGGGCTTTGCCTCGCACACGTTAACCCTCGGGATCGGGGTCGTTATCAATGGCCGCGAAATTACCGAAACCGAGCTGATGGGCCTGTCCTGGGGACGGCACACCGTTCCGATCATCTTCGCTTCTGGCGACGACCGGCTCGCGGCCGATCTGGCTGAAATGGATTGGCTGGAGTATGTCACGGTTAAGAAAGCGACCGCCGCCGACAGTGCCGAGTTGCGTCCGGTCGCGGAAACCCGGGCCGAGCTGACCGCCAAGGCCCAGAAGGCGGTGGAGAATCTTCGCGCGGGGCTAACGAAGTCGATGCGGGTGTCGATGCCGCTGGTTGCCGGGCTCAAGGCGGTGCCGCCGGCCAGCCTCGCCATGTTGGAAGGGATTCCCGGCGTCGCGTACGCCGACAGCGTCTTGAGTTTCCCGGCCGATTCCATCAAGCACGCCTATGACGTCCTCGAGAAACTGGTCGGAGCCGCCACCGGGGGCTACATGTCGGTGCTCCGCCGCGGTCTCCGGGGCAACCCGGCGGCGCCGGCGATCATGGCCAAGTTTCGGACCGATCTCGGGCAGGCGTGGTTCGACCAGGAATCAGGCCGTCGCCAACCCGCGCCTCCCGCCCCGGCGCCGGCCGGACCGCGGAAGTACCACGGGTATCAGTAGGCAGCCCCCTTAGCCAGGACGCCCACATCCAGTGCGCCGTAGCCCTCGGCGATGAGTGCATCCATCCGAGCGGCGAGGCCCGGCAGCATCGCCAGGGGCGAGGTTGCCGCCGTTTCGATCATCAGCCGGACGTCCTTCCGCGCCATCGTGAGCTCGAAGCTCGGAGTGAAGTTGCCCGCCGCCATATTTTTGCCCCGGCCGGCCACGACAGCGGCAAGGTTGAGGATTTCGAGCGGCTTGAGGGTGTCGAGCGGATCGAGCCCCGCCCCGCGTCCGATCGCGAAAACGTCGGCGACGAGCGCGGCAACGCCCAGCAGAAATGCGTTTCCGCAGAGCTTCTGAACTGCCGCCAAGTCGGGCCGCTCGCCCAGGTACTCGACTCGGGCGGCTTGCAGTTGGAGCGCGTCTTTGACCAAGTCGAACAGCGCGGCGGGTCCGGAGGCGAGAATAGTTCCTTGGGCCTTTCGGGCCATGGCCGGACCGATGAAGACGGGGCAGTGGAGGAACCGCACCCCTTCCGTGTTCAGCCGACGAACCCGCTCGGCGGTCAAGGCCGGCTGGGTGGTGGTATGATCGATGACGATTGCCTGAGCCCCAAGGCCGGGCCGCAACTGTTCGACGATCTGGTCGACGACGCCATCGTCCTTGAGGACCAGGTGGACCCGATCAGCGCCACGGACCGCGTCGGCGGGCGTGGCGGCCACCCGGGCGCCGAAGGCCTCGAGGGCCCGCGCCTTGCCCGGGGTGCGATTCCAGGCGGTGACCTGGTCGCCGCGTTGCAAGGCCGCCTCGACGAAGGCGCTCCCGAGCAGGCCGGTGCCGAGGAATGCGACGGCGGTCATCGGAGGCCGGTCAACTGTTCGCTGACGCTCTTGAGTTTGGCCCGCGCCTCGGCGTCATAGGCTTGTTGGTGCGCTTGACCCGGCGTCAGGCCGATAAAGAACTGTCCGGTACGGAGGTTCGGGGCCAGCACCAACTGAAGCACGGCCTTGGCCCCTTCGTCGATCGTGGATCGGGGCGGGTAGCCGGCTTTGGCGACCATCCCGGTCGGCATCAGGGTGGCCGGATGGAGCGCATTGACCGTCACCCCTTTTCCCTTGAGTTCCTCGGCCAAGTCGATCGTGTACATCACTTGGGCCAGCTTGCTCTGGCCGTAGGCCCGCATCGGGCTGAAGCTCTTGGCGATCATCACGTCATCGAAGTCGACCGGGCTCGCCGAGAGCGAGGAGACGTTGATGACGCGGGAGGGCGCGCTCGCCAGGAGGCGAGGCAGCAGCAACCGAGTGAGGAGGAACCCGGAGAGATAGTTCACCTGGAACCGGATTTCATACCCTTCGCCCGTGAGCTCGCGATCCACCGGTACGGTCCCGATGCCGGCATTGTTGACGAGCACGTCCAACCGGCTGTAGTCCCGAAGGATGGTCTCGGCGAATTGCCGGATCTGGGCTGGCGAGGCGAAGTCCGCCGCATAGAACCGGGCGCTGCCCTGGCCGGCCTGCTCGATTTCCCGGAGCACTTCGGCCCCTCGGGCCGAATCACGGCCGTGGAGGATGACATGGGCGCCGCCGGCCGCGAGCCGGATCGCTACCTCACGGCCGAGTCCGTTGGTCGCGCCGGTCACGAGCATGATAGGCTGGCCGGGCCGGGGCCGGGCCGGGGTTTGGGCGTGGGCGATCGATCCGACCAGACTCGCGGCGGCGATCAACCAAAGTCTTGGCGTCATTCCGGCTTCCTCACGATGTCGTTCCAATTGAGCAGCGAGTTGAAGATCATGCTGAATTCCCCATGGTTCTGCCACCGGTAAATCGGATTGTTCGAGAACAGGATCACTCGTCCGAACCCATGGTAGGCCCGTGGAATGTCGACCGCAAACGGCCGCTGCTTCAGTGAGTCGGCCCCGACCATGAGGCCAGACAGCACCGAGGCGTTCCCGCCCACGTACCGCGCCAACACATTGTCCTCATCGGCCACGCCGACCCGGAACGGCTGGCCGCCGACGTACTTGATCGGGATCGTCTTGCCGGCGTAGCCGTAGAACACCGGATGCTCGGGCCGGACGATCTCGCCTTGGACCAACGGCCGCTGGGCTCGGAGGCCGTTCACATTGGCTTTTTCGACCGTACCGGCCCAGCCGAATTCGATCGGCAACCGGGCGGCGTCCCCCACCGCGATCAGCGTCCCTCCGGCCTCGAGGAAACTCCCGAAAGCATCGACGCCCTTTTGCCGAAAACCACCGGTAATGTCGGCGCTCTCGCCGTACATGCCGAGGAATTGGTATTTGTCGCTCTTCTGATAGGATACGACTCGCTCGCCGGGGGGCTGGAGCACGGTTTGCCGGCTGAGATTTTGCTCGGCGGTCAAGATCACGTCGTACCGGGCCCGGAGGTTCCCCGGTTCGACCTGTTCCTTGTAGATCAGGTCGAACGGAATCCCAAACTTGTCGAACGTGAGGCGGTACCAGCCCAGGTTCTGGGTGTTGGTCCACTGCGAATAGATCGCGATCCGGGGCAACTCGGCGTCGTGCATCGGCACGGCTGGGAGCGAGTCGAGGGCGGCCCCGGTGAGTCCGAATTCCTCGGTCGCCGCGCGCACGGCCGGGGCCGCCGTCATGTCGCCGATGACGAACGAGCCGGCCGGAAACTCGGTGCCCCCGCTCTTGAAGCTCTTCTCGGCGATCTTCATCGGAATCTGCTTCAGCCGGTACCGGAAGCTGATCATGTTGTTGGAGCCGAGATGGGCAACGGCCATCCCGGCGGTGCCTTTCCCGGTCGTCGTGCCCTTCGGCGTGGTGACCGTGACTGGCGTGACCGGGACTTTGAGAATCGACGAATCGGCGACTTCGACCACGTCGACATTCATGGCGAGCCCCATGGTCCAGCCACTGTCGTCGTAGGTGTTGAGCCGGGCGTCCGGATAGAGCTGTTTCTCGAGCAGGTTTTTGGCCAGCCGGCCGTATGGCTGATCGCGCTTGATGACGTACGACCCCGCGGGATAGGTGACGGTGTCGATCTTGAACGCTTGTTTGGCCTGCCCGATCTCGATCCGTTGAATCCGGAGGATGTTGACGAGCTCGGCCGCCCTCGTCATGTCCCGTTGGACCGGAATGACGTATCCGTACGGGGCCTTCGTCTTACCCTCCTCGATCGAGTTTCGGGTCTTGACGTAGAAGTTCTCGAGTACGGTGGCGGGGAACATCGACGCGAGCTGGAGTGCCGAGAGCACGCCGGTCTGCATGTAGTTGGCGTTGGCCCGCCGGGTGAACTTGGCGGAGTCCTCGATTCCGATCGGGATGCCGCGATACCACTCCCGAGCCTGGGCTCCGCCGACCCCGTTCGGCGCCAGGCCGCCCGACGGGGGAATCGGGGCCGCCGGCTGGGGCTTCTTCGTCGAATCGGCTTTAGCCTTGGTCGAGTCCTTCTTGGCCGGGGTGGTGGCGGCAGTATCGAGATCCCGCCCCGACTGGGTCTCATACATCTTCATGAGCCCGTTGTGATTGTACGCCACCGATCCCAGGTACCCCGGCGACCACCCGTCCATAAACGCATGGGTGTAGACCCCCGGCATCCCGTACTTCGTCATCTGGGCCAATTCCCAATTGGCAAACCACGGGAGTTCGGCAAAGAGCAGCGGATCGAGATTGGGGTTCTGGGGCGCGGCGCCGCTGTAGGTGTAGAGCAGCGGCAGCGTCTCGTGGAGGTCGTGCATGATCGGCGGGTAGGCCGTGAAGTACCAATCCGCGATGGCCCGCATCTGGACCAATACCAGGTTGATGTCCCGGTTGTTGTCGTGATAGGCGTAGCGGCCCCAATACGGCACGCTGGGCACCAGGCGGCTTGGCGCCGGGGTGGTCGAGGCGGCCGCGGCCGCGCGGGCGGCGCTATCGAGAGGCGGCAACGGCTTCGAAAGCCCGTTCTCCAAGTTCCGGAAGAACCAGTCGACGTTCCGGTCCCGGCCGTCGGCGTCGGCCACCGGGGTGATGGAGACGTAGAGGTTGTTCCGGATTTGGGCAATGACCGGCGAGGTTTCCGTGGTCAGCCGGTAGACCAGCTCCATCAGCATTTCCGAGGGCCCGGTTTCGCCGCTGTGGAGCCCGCCCATGAAGTGGTAGTGGGGCTTGGTGGTCCGGATCAGGTCGGCGATGTCGGCCTCGCTCCGGCCCCGTGGATCAGCGATTTTGGCCAGGTTCTGCCGGTTGGCCGCCATCGCGGCCATGTTGGCGTCGGACGACACCCACACCACGACCAACTCCCGGCCTTCGTCGGAACGGCCGATCGTTTCGACCCTGACCCGCGGCGTCGCAGCGGCGAGGGCCCGGTAGTACCGGAGCTGGTCGGCGTAGTAGGTGAGTTGTTTCGGGGCTCCGACATGGTAACCGAGGATGTCCTTCGGTGTCGGAATCCCGGCTACCAAGGGCAAGTGATCGACCAAGGGGCTCCCGAGCTTGAGGTTCGGCAGCCACTCCCGGTAGCTCTTGGTGAAAGACGGGTCCTGTTTCTGGCTGGGATCACGGGTTTCCGTGGTGACCTGCTGCCCGGCCGCGGAACCAGCCGCGATGAATCCGGTGCTCAACACGAAGAGCACGACCGATCTGAGGTGCATTGCTTGAATCCTTGAGAATAGTCGAACGGAAGACCGGAATATACGTCCGATCCGAGTCGGGGGCCGGGGCAGGGAGCCCGCTGGATCTCGACCCGGACGGAGGTCCCGACCCGACCCTGACCTCATCGGATCGTTGCTCGACGCGTCGATGATCCTGATCGCGGCCTGGCTGTGGCTTGGAGCGATTATGGGTACCAGGCGCGACGTCCTGCCCCTCCTCCTCGGGCGGCCGGATGAGCGCTTCCACCTGAGAGCGGACCGAAGCTCTTTGTGCCAGGTGGCGTCAGTGTGTTGGGTCGGCTGGTGGAACAGCGGTCGGCTCGCTCCCGGGTAACAAGATGATGACCAAGAAGACCGATTTCGCTATCTCAACTAGGGTTGTGGAGCGCAAGCTTCTCCTCCTCCGAGGCGAGCGAGTCTTTGCTCGATCGTGATCTTGCGGCGCTCTACCAAGTGAAGCCGATCGCGCTTCGCCAGGCGGTAACCCGAAACAAGAGCAGGTTTCCCCCTGACTTTCATTTCCAGCTCGCCAACGGGGAGGCCAAGGTTCTGCTATCACAACCTGTGATACCTTCTCAGCCGAGTCTCGGCGGGCACCTCCCGTACGTCGAAATCATGCGGACTTTGGTCCGGTCGCAGGAGATGCTCTCGGCCAACACCGATCGAGCCAGGAAGCTGACCCAACTCGAGGCCAAATACGACGCCCAGTTCAAAGTGGTTTTCGACGCGATCCGCTAGCTGAGGGCTCCACTACCACCGGAGCCACTGCGCAGGGAGATTGGCTTCGAGGCGGACTAGGTGCCCCTCGGCGGAGGCGGCACCAGACCAAGTAAGAGCGGTGCACTGAGCAGCCGCGTCGCGGCCTGACAACTTCACTCACGAACGCGAGGGCATTAGAATCGGTGTGAAGCCGATCTATCCTTTCTCCATGGTGTCACCCCCTATGCGTATCCCCGCGGCGCTCCTTCTGATCGGGTTACTGCCAAGCCTTGCCCAATCGCAACATCGTTTTGCCGAAGCCGTCACTATCGGCAAGGTCGACTCGGTGTGGTCCGCCACGTTGAAAGAGAACCGGCCCTATCTCGTCTATACGCCTCCGTCCTATGACGATACGACCAACACGCCGCAGAAGTACCCGGTGCTCTACATCCTCGACGGCGACGCGCACTTTCACTCGGTCACCGGCCTGCTCCAGATCCTCGGCAGCGGCGTCAACGGCACCTTCGTGTTGCCGCCGATGATCGTCGTGGCGATCCCGAACACCAATCGGACCCGGGACATGACGCCGACCCACGTCGAGACCGGCTTCGATGGCAAGCCCCAGCCGTTTCTGAAGACCAGCGGGGGGATGGCGAACTTCCTGTCCTTCATCACGACCGAGCTGATCCCCAAGATCGGGTCCGGGTACCGGACCTCGGGTTACCGGGTGTTCGTCGGCCATTCGCTCGGCGGGATTACGACGATCAATGCCCTCTACACCGTGCCCGACGCCTTCAACGCCTACGTGGCCATCGATCCGAGCCTGTGGTGGGACAAGCAGACGTTGCTCTGGAAGGCGAAGAGCTATTTCAGCACGGCCAAGCTCAACGGCAAAGCCCTCTACGTCGCCCAGGCCAATACCATCAATCCCGATGACACCACCGGTAACATGCACTTCGGGTCGATCGTCCAGTTCAACGGCGTCCTCGAGACGTACAACAAGACCGGGCTCCGATATGGGTACAAGTATTACGGGAATGACAGTCATGGATCGGTGCCGATGATCGCCGAGTATGATGCGCTCCGATTCATCTTCGACGGATACAATGTCGACTTGGGCCGGGTGCTGGCCACGCCGAGCCTCTTGACCGAGCACTTCCGGGCCGTTTCCGCCAAGTTGGGCGCCACGTTCACCCCGTCGGAAGGGATGATCGCCCAGCTGGGCCAGTTCGCCATGACCCAAGACACCGCCAAAGCCATCGAACTCTATCAGATCGGCCTCGGCCTCTACCCCGACAGCTACCGGATGTATGATCGGCTGGGCAACGCCTGGATGGCCAAAGGCGATCAGAAGAAGGCCCGGGAGTTTTTCGAGCAATCGCTCGCGAAGAACCCGAACAACCAGAGCGTCAAGGACAAGCTCAAGACGATGACGCCCGAATGAGGCTCGTCATCCGCCGGCCCGACGACTGGCACGTTCATCTCCGGGACGGGCCGATGCTCGCGGAGGTGCTCGACTACACCGCGCGCCAGTTTGCCAGGGCCATCGTGATGCCCAATCTCGATCCGCCGGTGACCACCATGGCGGAGGCCGTGGCCTACCGGCTGCGGATCCAAAGCCAGGTCCGGGCGGGGCGGAGCTTCGCGCCGCTGATGACGGCGTATCTGACCGACAGCACCGACGCGGGGGACCTCGCCGCCGGCTTCGAGCAGGGGGTGTTCACGGCCGCCAAGTTGTACCCAGCCCACGCGACGACGAATTCGGCCAAGGGCGTGACCGAGGTCGGCCGGATCCACGGTGTGTTGGAGACGATGCAACGGATCGGGATGCCGCTTCTCGTCCACGGCGAAGTGACTAACCCCGATGTCGATATCTTCGATCGCGAGGCGGTCTTCGTCGAACGGATTCTGGCACCGGTGGTCCACGACTTTCCCGGGCTCAAGGTGGTCTGCGAGCACATCACGACCGAAGAAGCCGCCGGGTTCGTGCTGGGGTCGTCGGCTGCGGTCGCGGCCACGATCACGCCGCATCATCTCCAGTGCAATCGGAACGCCATGTTCCAGGGCGGGATTCGTCCCCATCTCTATTGCTTGCCGGTGCTCAAACGCGAGAAGCACCGACTCGCGCTCCGAAAGGCTGCGACCTCGGGCAGCCCGAAGTTTTTTCTCGGGACCGATTCCGCGCCGCACGCGGTGGGCGCCAAGGAGTCGGCCTGCGGGTGCGCCGGGGTGTTCAACGCGCCGGTGGCGCTTGAGGCCTACGCCACCGTCTTCGAGGAGGAGAACGCCCTCGACCGGTTCGAGGCCTTTGCTTCCGAGCACGGAGCCAGGTTTTACGGCTTGCCGCTGAACGAAGGCCGCGTTACCCTGACTCGAGCGCCAAGTCTGGTGCCCGAGCGGATCCAGTCGAATACCACCACGATCATCCCCTATCACGCCGGTACGACGCTGGCGTGGCGGTTCGAGGGATGACCGTTCACCTCACCGGCGTCCGCTGTGGAGTAAGTAGCCGACCAACCCCCGCCCCGAGGCTGCCATGCCCGATGCCGAAAAGCTGATTGACCTCTACGAGGGGAGAGCCTTCGTCGTGGGCGCCGGTGGGATGATCGGCGCGGTGCTCGGGCCCGCCCCGACCCAATGACGAGGCGGCCGTGAAAGAGGCGGTCAGAATCCTCTATGCGGTCTATTCCGAGGGCCGAGACCCGCAGAAGTACCGATCGCTCCTGACGGAGGACTACCTTCTGCTCGAGAATGGCCGTTCTCCGGCGCGTTGGCGGCGGGTGGCGGGTGGCGCTGCTGCACTCGACCGTGGTGGTGAAAGCTGGAGGGTGACTTTTCCAGCCTGGAGGGCTCGATGAGGGTTCTGGGGGGTGCGTTGCTCATTGGCGTGGCACTGTTCCTGGCGATCGGGTTCGCCGTGTCCGACGCGACCCGGAGTCTGGGCACGACCATCGCGACGCTCCTGATTGTGGTCGGGATTCCAGCTGGGGCGGGGTTGGCCCTCATTCAGAGCCACTACCGGACCCGACGGCTGCTGACGGCCGATCGCGCGGAGTTGCGGCTCCAGACCTGGGAATCTGAACTGGTGAGGCTCGCGACCGAGCGGGGCGGGAAGCTCACTGTCGTGGAGGCGGTTGCCGCCACCGGGCTCCGCGCCCCGCAAGTCGACGAGGCGTTTCGCTCGCTGACGCTGCAAGGCGTGGCCGACATCGATGTGACCGACTCCGGGATGCTGGTCTACCGGTTCCCGGACGTCCAACTGCTGGAGGAAAAAGGTGGCAGCAAACCGATCCTCGATTCCTGAGCCGGAAACCCGCCGGCTCTGCCCCGTATGTCCGGGATTGCCGATGCGGAAGGTCGAAGTCGGCACCGGCGCCGGCCGGACGATGCTCGACGAATGCGGGCGGTGCGGCGGGATCTGGTTCGATGCTGGCGAGGTCGACCGCCTGCGCCACCTTGGCGCCCGGGCCATTGAGCGGCACGTCACGCTCACACAAGAGGCCTATCGCAAGCGGTGCGGCAGCTGCGACGCGTCCTACCTCCGGAACGCCGACCGCTGTCCCGCCTGCAAGGCGCCGAATCTGCTCCGCTGCCCAGGCTGTACCGAGTTGCTGGAGCCGGCGCGGGTTGGTGAGACGAAGCTTGACGCGTGCCGGAGCTGCCGCGGGGTGTGGTTCGACAGTGTCGAGCTCAAGGAAATCTGGAACACCGCCCTGGTGCAGCATCGGGGGATGAGGCCGACGACGACGGCCGATGTGGCCGCGAACTCGATGGACACGTTTCTCCTGGCCAGTTTGCTGATGCCCGGCCCGTCGATGGGCGGTGGGGGGCTCACGGACCTGGCCGGCGGCGCGGCGGCGGTCGGTGCCGAGGCCGGCTCCGGCGTGCTCGAGTCCGCCGGCGATATGGCGGGCTCGGTGTTCGACGCGATCGCGAACCTGATCGCGGGCATCTTCGAGTAGCCATTCCCTCGAGGTCAAGGGTTTGGTAGCCGGCGAATGGCCCCCTCGGAAAACAATCGCCGAGCCCGGTATGACCAACTGACCACCGAACGACTGACGAATGCTCCGATCGATGCTGGCCCGGCTTTGGGCCCTGCTGCTCCGGACCCGGCACGAGGCTGAACTGGAAGAAGAACTGCGGTACCTCCACGACCGGGAAATCGCGCGCAACGTCGCGGCGGGGATGTCGGCGCCGGAGGCCCGGGCCGCCGCCCGCGAGGCGTGGCGCTGGCGTTGGCTCGACGAAATCCGCCAAGACATCCTCTTCGCGCTTCGAGGCTATCGTCGCGAACCCTCGCTCGTGCTCACCGTCATGCTGACCATTGGGCTCGGCGTCGGTCTCAATGCCGCGGCCTTCACGCTCTTCAATGCCTATGTCCTCAGGCCTGCGCCGGTCCGTGATCCCGCGTCATTGCAGGAGATCGTGTGGAACAGCAAAGGCAAGCTGGCCCACCGGTTCAGCTGGGATCAGTACGGTGAGCTCGCCACCCTTCCGGTCGTCGCCGAGGCGCTGGGCTACCGCGATATCTCCACCCGGTTCGAGCGCCGGCAGGTGGCCGGCCAATTCGTCACCGGCAATTACTTCTCGATGCTCGGCGTCGGTCCGATCCTTGGACGGGTGCTCCAGGGCGACGATGCCGCATCGCCAGGCTCGGCGCCGGTGGCGGTGCTGAATCACCGGTTCTGGGTGTCCTCGTTTGGGGCCGATTCGAGTGTTGTCGGCCGGATCTTGTGAATCCGCGGGGTCAGCCTCGCCATCATCGGCGTTGCCCCTAAGGATTTCGACGGATTGGAGGCTACGCCCCCCGACTTCTGGGTCCCGATCACGATGGCCCCGATCGTCGAGAACCGAACCGATCTGTTCACCCCCAATCAAGCTGACATGGCCTCGGTGGTCGCCCGGTTCCGGCCCGGGGTCAGTCTCACGCAAGCGGGCAAGGCGCTCGAACAGTGGCTCCGCCAAACCACCGCTGACCGGCCCGAGGCCGACCGGGTGACCGGCGTCCAGCTCGAGTCGCGGGCCACCCCGAATCCATTTTCGGCAGGGACGAACCTGGCGCTGATGCCGATCGTCGTGGCGTTTGTGATGGTCTTGCTCACCGCCTGCGCCAACGTGGCCAGCATGATGGTGGCCCGAGGCGTGGCCCGGCAGAGAGAAATCGGAATTCGGTTGGCCATCGGTGCCGGGCGCCGGCGCCTGATCCGATAGTTGCTCACCGAGAGTTTGGTCCTTGCGGTGCCGGCGGCCGTGGCTGGATTGCTGATCTCCCGCCTGATCGTGGGCGGATCCCTCGCCGTCCTGTTCGCGACCATACCGGAGATGTTCGTGGGCCAGCTCCGGGTGACCTCGCTCGAATCCGACGTCAGGGTCTACCTCTTCATGGTGACGGCGTCGGCTGGGGCGGCGGTGATTTTCGGCCTGATCCCCGCGTTTCAGGCGACCCGGCCCGTGGCCCGGGAGACGCGGGGATCATCCCGGGTCCGGCGGACCTTGGTCGTGGGCCAGATCGCGGTGGCGGCGTTACTGCTGATCACGACCGGCGTTCTCCTCCGCGGATCCAAGCGGGCGGAGCGGCTGGACCTCGGATTCAAGACCGAGGGGGTCTTGGTTCTCGATCTCAATCCGACCGTCCGAGGCCGGGTGACCGAACGCCTCCGCCAGCTTCCCGAGGTCCGGATCATCGCCGCGACCAATACCGTTCCGTTGGTGAGTGGGCTCCGGAGCGTCGGAATCCAACCGGTGCCAGGCGGCCCGGTGCAGAGTGCGGTTTCGTTGTCGGTATCGGCCGGCTTCTTCGATCTCCTGCAGATCGCCCTGATCCGGGGCCGCGGGTTCGGCGACGACGAAGGCCAAGCCGGTGCCGCGGTGGCGGTCGCCAACGAGATGTTGGCCCGCCAGCTTTGGAATGGGCTGGCGCCGATCGACCAAACATTTCTGGTGATCGAAGGGACGGCACCTCCGCGGGCGGTTCGGGTGGTCGGTGTGGTGCCTGACATGGTGATCGGTTGGGTCGGTGAGCGGGCCCGCCCAACCGCCTTTTTTTCCGACGTCCCTGTCCGCGCCTGGTACCAGCGTCTTGATGCGGGTCGACGACGATTCACCCGCAGCTCAGCTGGCCCTCGAGGAAACCCTCACCCAAGTCGATCCGGCCTCGACCGAGAACCTCTTCTCGATGGCCGATGTCATGGCGGTGTCGAGCTATCCGTACCGGCTCGCCTATTGGATCGGTGCCTCGATCGGGCTGGTCGCCCTGTTGCTCGCGCTGACCGGCGTCTACGGGATGATGGCGTTCGTGGTCGCGGAACGGACCCGGGAAATCGGGGTTCGGCTCGCGCTGGACTCGAGTCGGACCCGGGTGGTCCGATTGATCATGGGCGAGAGCGCCCGGTTGTTCGCGATCGGGATGGGGATCGCGATCCCGCTGGCCATCGGTGCCGCGGCTGCGGTGGCGAGCGCTCTTGAGGTCATGGATGTCTTCGACCCCGTTGGGTACGTCGGCGGTGCGGCCGTCGTCCTGCTGGCGTGCGCGACCGGGGCCTTGATTCCGTCCCGGCGGGCGGCCCAAGTCGAACCGCTCGAGGCGATCCGGGCCGACTGATCGGGCCGGGCTAGTGAACCGGCGGGGCCGGAACCGGGTTCTGCACCAGGCCCACCACTCGGCGGACCGCGGCGATGACGATGTCGGGCCGGTCGTACTGGATATAGTGGGTGGCATCCGGCACCAGAACGTGCTCGCTCTGGGTCGACCACGAGGCTTCTTCCTCGTGCATCGTTTTCCAGGCCGCCTGAAACCGCACACTTTCCTCCTGGCTCATTTTCAGTGCCTTCAGCTGATTCGTGTCGGTCGGTGCCATGGCGGTCAGCACCACCAGCGGCCGATTCCCCAACTCACGAAACGTTCCCGCCTGGGCCATGCTCGACTCGAGCGCGTCCATCTCCTCGAGCATTGGCCCAATAGAGGTCGGCGCGTAGGCCGCCTTGGCTTGACCCACGGAGTCCGCCGCCGCCGCGCCGGGCATGGCGACCCGGACGACGCCGGCCCACGCGAACGCCGCCGCCGCCCGAAGCGGCCCAACCGGCGGTTCGAGCTTCCGGCCCAGCACGTCGTTGAATCGTTGGAATTGCTCAGGGTGTGAGGCGTCGACAAACACCAATCCCGCCACCTCGGCCGGATGGAGTTTGGTGAAGGTCATAATGTACGGCCCGCCCAGTGAGTGGCCGACCATGACGTAGGGCGGCTTTTCTCCGGCCGTCGTCAGTACGGCATGGAGGTCGGCGGCGACGGTCGTGGCATCTTGCTGATTCGGGTTGTCGTCGCTCCACATCATTCCGGCCCGGCTATAGGCGCAGGTGCGAGTGGTGACCGCGATCGAATCGTGGACCTTGGCCCACGCGAGCGACCCGTTCATGTCGAGGCCCGCTTCCAGGACCACGATGGGCAGGCCGCTGCCGCGGCAGTCGAGGTGAATCCTCCGCCCGCCGATGTCGACCAGTTGTCCCGGAGCCGGGTGGTTGGCGGCCGCTTGGCGCCGCATCCTGGCTTCGTAACCCGCACCGATCACGATCGCGGCCGCGAGCAGCGCCAGCGCGCCGAGCCCGAGGCGTTTGCCCCATCGTTTGAATGTTGTCATCGGGTCCCTCCAGAAGTTGGAAACGTCACCAGCGATTCGTTCCCGTCGGGGCCGACACTGGCCACACCAAAGAGATGATCATCGATCAGAATACCGTCGAGCGTGAACTGCGTCACCGCCCCAATGTAGCGCGACTGGCTCCAGATCGGATCGGTGGTGTCCCGCCAGTAGATCCTGTAGCCGGTCGCGCCTGGCGCGGCCTGCCAACTCAGGGCGGTCGACGCGCTGACCCCGCCCCGAAGCCTGACGGCCGTCGGCGGCGGTGGGGCCGAGGCCAACGCGGCGAGTGCCGCGACGTTCACGCCAGCGATCCGGGCCGCATAGGGGAAGTCGGCCCTCTCGGGCACGTCGCCATACGCGATGCCGCCCTCGGTCCGGATATTCTGATGCTGGCGGTTGTAGTTCTCGTACGCTTCGGTAATCCGGACGGCCGCGAAGCCGGCATCGTTGAAAGCCCGGTGATCGCCGCCCCGTCCGAACCGATCGAGGCGGTACACCAACTTCGGCCGCATCATCGGCAAGACCTGCCGGGCGATCGCGTGGACGTAGCGGGCCAATTGGCGCGACGGGCCGTCGATCTCTCCACCGGTTACCCGGCGTCCGCGCCGTTCGTCCTCGGGTTCGGTGGCAGCGGTCGGCTCCGAGAAGATCCGGAAGGTGAGGTTGTCCACCTGGCCTCCAATGCCCTCGCTGTTGCCCACAATGTCGTTGTTCAGCACGCCTTCGATCTGCCAGCCTTGGCTTTTGGCGTACCTGGCGAGTTGTTGCCCGCCGAGCAGGCCCTGCTCTTCGCCGGCCAGGGCGCCATAAACGATGGTCTTGGCGAACTTCTGCTTCGACAGGAGCCGGGCCGCCTCGATGACCGCCGCCGTCCCGCTCGCGTCATCGACCGCGCCCGGGGCATCCGAGGTCGCGTCGTTAGGGTCGGAGGCCCGCGAGTCGTAGTGGCCGGTGATCAGCACGTAGCGATCGGGGGAGGTCTGCCCCCGTTGGATCGCGATGACGTTGACGAGTTCCACGTCCTTGGTAATCCGGTTCTCGGGGCCGGCCTTGAGGAAGCCGCGGTCGTACCGGACCTCGAGGCATCCGCCGCATTCCCCGGCGATTCGGTCGAACTCGGACTTGATCCACCGCCGGGCGGCGCCGATCCCGCGGGTGGCCGAGACGGTATCGGAGAGGGTGTGACGGGTGCCGAAGCCCACCAACTTCCGGACCGTGGCTTCGGTCGCGGCGGCGGAAATGCCGCGAGCCAGATCGTAGAGGCGGGGGTCGTGGCTCGCCGGCGTCTGGGCGGCCAGGAGCGCGAGGAGGAGAATTGGCATGGCGGAAATCTATCGATTCTTTCGGATCGAGTAACCGGCCCGGTCGGATTCGCCTATCTTTGCGCGATGAACGGAAGTCCGCCTGAAACGCTCCCCGACCTTGCCGATGCCGACCTGGCGATCGTTCCGGTGGAGCGCTCCGACACGGCGCCATCCACCTGGTACGTCGACCCCCGCTGGCACGCCGTCGATCGCGACGCGGTCCTCGCGACCACATGGCAGGGGGTTGGTCACGTCTCAATGGTCGAGGGTCCGGGGGCCTACTTCCTGGCCACGGTCGCGGACAATCCGATTCTGGTCATCCGCGACAAGGACGGAATCCTCCGCGCGTTTTACAACGTGTGCCGTCATCGGGGCGGGCCGCTGGCCCTCGAACCCGCCGGCTGCGTCAAGGCGTTGACCTGCAAATACCACGGCTGGACCTATCAGTTGGATGGTGCGCTCCGCGGCGTGCCCCAGTTCGATCGGACCGAGTTGTTCGACAAGAAGGACTTCGGGCTGGTGCCCGTCGCGGTCGATGTCTGGGAAGGCTTCGTGTTCGTGTGCCTCGAACCAGCGCACGCGCCCCCGCTGGCCGAGGTCTTTGGGGGGATTGCCGAGCGGATTCGGCCTAACCGCCTGACGACCAAGCGGCTGGTTCGCCGGGTCGACTACGACGTCGAGGCCAACTGGAAGGTGTATGTCGACAACTTCCTCGAAGGCTATCACATTCCCCACGTCCATCCGGAACTCAACAAGGCCCTCGACTACCTCGCCTACCGGACGGAGCTCGGCCCCTGGTACAACCTCCAGCACAGTCCACTCAAGGACGACAACGTCTACACCAAGGACGCCGGTGGCGAGGCGTTCTACTATTGGGTCTATCCGAACTTCATGCTCAATATTCTGCCCCATCGAGTCCAAACAAACCTGGTGCTGCCGAATGGACCCGACCGGTGCAAGGTTATTTTCTGGTACTATTACGACGAGCCCGATGCCCCGGGCCGGGCCGAGCAGATCGCCGCCGACGTCGAGTACAGCGACATGGTGCAGGCCGAAGACCGGGAGATTTGCCATCAGGTCCATCGCGGCCTCGGGTCCCGAGGGTATCACCGGGGCCGTCTCTCTCCGGACATGGAGTCCGGGGTCTATCATTTCCAGTGTCTGCTGAAGCAGTCCTACCGCCGGTGGCGCGATAACCGATAACCTACGAGGCCCATTGTCCGACGAACTCAAGCCAGAGCTGGGCCTTCTCGACGCGACGATGATCAACGTCGGCACCATGATCGCGTCGTCGATCTTCTTGGTGCCGGCTTCGATCGCGGCCTATTTCAGCGGCGTGTTCCCGACGATGTTGGTGTGGGTCGTCGGGGCGGTGGTGTCGCTCTGTGGGGCGCTTTGTGTGGCCGAGCTCGGCGCCGCGATGCCGAGAGCCGGCGGGCAGTTCGCTTGGCTGAAGCGGATCTACGGGCCCGTCTGGGGTTATCTGTACGGCTGGGCCGGTTCGGTCATCATCAATCCCGGCTCGGTGGCGGCGGTGGCGGTCGGGTTCGCGACCTACCTGGCGTATTTCATCCCCATGGGGGCCGTCGGTGTCAAAGTGGTGGCGGTCGCCTCGATCATGGGGCTCACCGTCCTCAACTGCTTTGGATTGAAGCTCGGTGCCCTGATCCAGAACATCTTTACCATCGTAAAGATCGCGGCCGTGATGGGGTTCATCGCCGCTTGCTTCTTGATTCCGGGCGGGTCGGCGGCCAACCTGCAGCCATTCTGGACATCCGAACCGATCGGAAGTCTGGCGGCCCCATTCGGCGCGGCCATGGTGCTGGTGCTCTACGCCTACGACGGATGGATCGAGATCACGTACGTCGGTAGTGAAATGCGGCGGCCTGATCGTGATATGCCGCTCTCGATCATTCTGTCGACCGTCCTGGTGTCCGTGCTCTACATCGGCGCGGCCGTGGCGTTCACCTACGTGTTGGGTCATACCGCGGTCGGCCGGTCGCCCCGGGTCGCCGCCGACGCGATGACGGTTGTGCTGGGAACGGCCGGCGCGGCGTTGATTACGACGGCGGTCCTGATGTCGACGTTAGGCGCGAATAACGGGATCATCCTTACCTCGGCCCGGATTCCGTTCGCCATGGCCAAGGACGGCCAGTTCTTTCAATGGGCCGGGCAGGTAAGTCCGACGTACGCCGTGCCGGTGAAGGCGCTCGTGGCGCAAGGGGTGTGGAGTTCGCTTTTGGCCGTAAGCGGCACCTACAATCAATTGGCCACCTACGTGGTGTTCGTGAGCTTCCTGTTCTACGGGATGTCCGCGGCGGGGGTGATCCTCCTCCGGAGGCGGGAACCGAATCTTCCCAGGCCGTACCGGGCCTGGGGGTATCCGCTCACGCCGATCGTGTTCGTGGTGTTTGCGGGCTATCTGATTTGGGACACCATCAAGCAGCAGCCCGTGGATTCGGCCATCGGGCTCGGCCTGCTCGGCGTGGGCCTGGTGTTCTACTACGCTCTGGGCTGGAACCGGGCCCCGGTTACGGAGTCGTCCCCATCAACGCCTTGATGGCTTGGTCAATCCGCTCGGCCGCCGTGGGGTTGGCGGCCTTGAAGGCTTCAAGCACCGCCCGGGCCGAGTCGACAGAACCGGACGCCTTGTAGGCGTCGGCGAGCAGGAAGACCTTCCGGAACTGGCTCCGCCGGTCGTCGCCCGGGTCAAAGGCATGGAGGGCCACCAGCGCGCCCGCGGCATCCTGCCGGTCTTTGATCTGCGACTCGATGACGGTGAGTTTCACGGTCAGGTCGTTAGGCATCCGGCGGGCCAACTCGTCGATCAGGCGCGCGGCCCCGTCTGCGTCACCGGCGGCCCGATCGGCCATGGCCCGGTTGTAGAGCCCCGCCACCAGCAAACGGGTCACGTCGGTCGTGTCGCCGGAGCGAAGCCCCGGGCCCCCCGCGTAGCTGTAGACCAGCTCGCCCCCATGTTCTCCGGCCTCGTAGAGCGCGAACACCGCCCCGATGCCGGCCAAACCAGAAACTAGCCGGAGTGCCGCAGCCGACTTGTGCTTCCTGAACGCCAATCCGATCAGTTCGATTGCCCCGACGAGGAGCAGCATGTTGCGGGCCCGGTTGCCCCATTCCTCGTGCTCTTGGACTGCTTTGACCGCTCCGGGGATTCTCTCAACCGGTCCATGGGCTTGGTCACCCGATTCGGCCGTGGCATATCCGACGGCTCCGGCCGCGATGAGCATGGCCGCGGCCGCGGAGTTGGTCCAGCCGGCCTTGCCCGTGAGCGAAATCAGCCGGAACAACACGCCGACGATCCCGAGCACCATGGCAAAATGAACCAGTTGCGGATGAAAGACAGCAATATCAGGCATGGCGAGGTTCCTATTTTTCAGACTGTTACTGCGGCGGTCCGCCCGGGTCCCGCCGCTGCCGTTGCGGCGCCTTGATCCGGTCCGGCACTCGGTTCCATTGGTCGGTAGTCAAGATACCCTGAATCGCCTTGAGCGCCCAAGCGCTGTTGGCGCGGACCGATTCCAGCACCGGACGCATCGACGCGAGCATCGACCCGGGATCGGGATTCGGCCCCGCCTTGGCAAGTTCCTTCTGAGCCCGGTCGGCCACGGCTTTGGTGAGCGCCCTGAGCGAGTCCGCGGTGGCTTCGAGCCGTGTGACCTGGTCGTCCGTGAGATTCAAAGCGATCCGGATTGCGATGACGTCTGCGGCCGGGTTCGGCAACGTGCTGGTCAACCGGGCTACCATGTCGGCCCCACCGCCGGCCCCGCCCCGCAGCGCGAATTGACCCGGTCCACCGCCGCCCCCCCGCTGGCCGCCCCCGCTGAACTGGCCGCGAAACTGCGCCATCAGGTCCGGCCCAATCGTGTACCGAAGCTGAATCCCGACCTGAAAGGGCTGCCGGATCCCGATCGTGTTGGTGCCGTTGGCCCCGAACCGCTCGTTGACCGCGTAGGTAAACGACTGGGTGGCCGGGTTGAAGCCCTGTACCACCAGCAAGGTCGGGTCCGGCCGCACCGCCTGACCCCACCCCTTGAGGTTGTCCTGGCCATGGAACAGTTGATCGACGCCGATCAGGAAATTGGTGGTAACGAGCGACATCGTGAGCCGGCGGTCGAGTCCGAGAACGGCCGGCCGGAAGTTGAGCTGAAAGTCCACCGAGGTCTGCCACGGTCCCTGGCAACTGTTGCGGTCCGCAATCCGGCCCAGCTGCCTGTTGAGACAGGCGACCGCTCCGCCCGAGGTGGCACCCAAGAGCCGGGCCATCCCGGCCGCTACCGCGGGGTCGGCAGCCGAAGCGCCATAGACGAAGGCCCGGTCGTTCCGGAGTCCGTCCCCGTTCACGTCCGATCCGACCACCGGAGTGTAAGGCGATCCCGAAGTGAAGCGGGTAATCGTCGTCAACTCGAGGCTCCGGGACACCGGATAGGTCATGGTCAAGAGGAGCGAGTGCTTCCGCTGGAAATCGGAGGTGGCCCACTCGCGGACGTTCGGGTCGCCCGCCGTGGTGGCCCCGCTCAAGCCCCGCTGGGCGCCGCCGAACGCGAAGGATGATTGATCCCGCGACCGATTGAACGTGTAGGACGCATTGAAGAACGCCCCGTTCCGGGTCACGCCGTTGGCTGAGAGCGTCAGCTGAGTCGACCGCGACCGGAGCTCGGAGTCGAAGACGAGGACGTTGCCGTACTCAACCACCCTGCGAGAGGCAGCCAGCGGAATCGATCCGGTTCGGGGGTCAATGGCCGGGATCGGCACGAACACCGGCCGCTGCTCCGCAACCAAGGTGAATTGGGCGGCGCCGAGATTGAGATCCCGGACTCCGAATTGGCTCCGGCCTAACGCGTGGCTCAACTCCGCGCCGTAGGTAATCAGGCCGAACCGGCGCTGCACGCCGAGCGAGGTTCGGACCGCTCGTGGGGCGGTGAAATCGGGGTCGAACCCGGTGATCGACGGACTCCGACTCGGGACGCTCGGCCCGGGCCCGCCGCCCACGCAGGAGGTGGGTATCGACGCCGGATCGGCCCGATAGGCGTGCCAGTCGGGGGGCGGCGCGTTGGCGCCGATGCAGACCAATTGTGCCTCCGAGCCCGCGAAGCCCGACGCCGCCTGGGCCGACGAGAACAGACTGCCGGGGGCGGGGCTTCGGAACTCGCCGATCCCGCCTCGGACCACCAGTTTCGGCGGCCCGTCCTCCGAGCGAATGAACCAGGTGAAGCCGATCCGGGGGCTCACTCGCCACTCCGTTGGCCACCGGTCGGTCCGGATTCCGAAGAGCGACTCGGCCGCCGGATTCCGGGCTGGGGCGCCGCCGTAGACGGCCCCTTCGAACCGGGCGCCGTAGGTGAACTGGAGTGCATCGGACAGCTGCCAGGTGTCGGCGGCGTACAGCGCCATTGCCGTTTGATCGGTGGCCCGGATCGTCGGCGCCAGGGTCCGGGTATAGCTCGCCGGCCGGCCCGCTTCGAGGTCGGCCAGCGAACTATAGGTGTAGGTCCCGAATCGATTCTGGGTGGCGTCGGTTTCGCTGCTGGCCCGGTTGAACAAGCCACCGAGCTTGATCCGATGGGCCCCGTTGCCGGAGATCAGGCTCAGTTCATTGGTGGCTTCGAACCCGGAGCCGCTCGATCGTTGCGGCAATCCGGGCAAGCCCCCGAAGGTCAGGTTGGTGGCCCCGCGGACGTCGTCGAGATCGGACACCACCTGGACTCGGCCGGCCGGCAACGCGGTTTCCAGCGGGGAGTTGGAGGTCGAGGACGATCGATAGGCCCGGAACTCGTTGATGACCGTGGCGCCGAACCGGGAGTTGGCGGTCAGCATCACGCCGCCGCTCTTCTGCGAGGAGCGGGTGTCGAACGCCGGCACCGACAGTTGGCCGAACCGGGTCGGCTCCTGCCGGTTGCCGCGATAGTCGCCGCGGAGCGTAATGGTATGACCTTGGGTGACGATCCAGTCGAGCCGGAGCAAGGACGAGACGTCGTCAGTGTGGCGACTGCCCTTGGCCAAATCGCTGTTGACCGGTACGCCGAGGGTGCCGAGCAGCCCCAACAACCGGTCGGCGGAATCCGGCGCGACCCCGAACCGCTGCAGCGTGGCCGGGGCGGCCGACAAGAGGGTCTGCAATTCGTCGCCCCGGAACCGGCCGAGCCCGGAGCCGAAGGCAAAGAGCTTGTTCTTGATCAGCGGGCCGCCGAAACCGAACGACACTTGGTGCTGGTTGAAGCCGGTGGCGAACGCGTCGTCACCCGACTCCACCGTCAGGTCCTGGTCCCGGAGGCCGTAGTTGATGGTACCCTGGGTTTGGTTGTTGCCCGAACGCGTGGTGCTCGCCACCAACCCGCCGCTGAATTGGCCCCGGGCGGGGTCATAGCTCGACGTAATGACCCGGGTATTGCGGACCGCATCCTGGGGAACCGAGGCGCCGCCGAAGGTCAGACCATCGAGCGTGACAGCGTTGGAGGTGGGCCGCTGGCCCGCCACCGAGAAGCCGCCCGGGGTCGAGTCATTGCCGGTAATCGAAACGACCCCCGGCACCAGCGTGGCGAGGAGCGTCAAGTCGCTGGCGTCGATCGGGAGCCGCTGGACCTGGTCGGTGGTGAGGTTCCGTTCAGTGGCGCCCGGGCTTGGCGCCTGGTTGCCGGGACCCTGAGGGCGCCGGGCGGCCACCCGAAGCTCCTCGAGCTGGACCGGGGTCGAGCTCAGCTTGACGTTGGCGACGATCCGGTCCTCGTCGGCCTGGCGGACAATCGTTCGCTGGACGGGTACCATCCCGATGAAGCGGACCGTGAGCCGGTACTGGCCGCTCCCGTCAGGAAACAGAATCGTGTAGCGCCCCCGGGCATTGGTCTTGGTGGAGCGGGTGATCTGGGTTTCAATGGAGAGAATGGTGACGACGGCATCGGCCAGGGGGTGGCCCGATTCGTTGGTGACGATGCCGGTGATGATGTCGGTCGAGGAGGCCGCCTGGGCCGCAAGGGGGGCACCGAAGGCCAGGGACACGAGCCAGCAATAGATCAATCTCGACATGTGCTTGCTAGTACGAGGCATGGGGGCCATTCGTTGACGAGTGTCCTTGACGGGCCGGGGGCGGCGGCCTCTAATTCCCCCGCGAATGGCGCCTCCCCTCGAATTGACCGATGTCCGCCGAAGCTATGGCGCCGGCCGCGGCCTGGCCGGGGTGGGCCTCACCGTGGCGGCCGGCCAGATCTATGGGCTCCTCGGTCCGAACGGGGCGGGCAAGACCAGTCTGGTCCGGGCCATTACCGGCCGGCTCAGGCTCGATGCCGGAACCGTTAGGCTCTTCGGCCGGGATCCCGCCGATGTCGAGGCCCGCCGACGGCTCGGTCTGGTCCCGCAGGACATTGCCCTCTACCACGATCTCTCAGTCCGGGAAAACCTCTTCGCCATGGGCCGGTTGGCGGGCCTTTCGGCCGCCGCGGCCCGGGCTGCGCTGGCTCGGGCCCTCGAATGGATCGACCTGGCCGACCGCGCCGATAGTCTGGTCGGCACCTTGTCGGGGGGCCAGCAGCGGCGGGTCAACTTGGCCGCGGGAACCCTGCACGAACCCGGGCTCCTGGTGCTCGACGAGCCCACGGTCGGCGTCGATCCGCCGGCCCGGGAAGGGATTCATCGCCTGCTGCTCGAACTGAAAGCCCGGGGCACCGCCATCCTGCTCGCCACCCACGACCTCGAACAGGCCGCCGAGCTCGCGGACCGAGTCGGAGTCCTGGTCCGGGGCCGCCTCGCGGCGGAGGGGTCGGTCCCCGCGCTGGTGGCGGAGTGGTTTCCGGCTGGCGCGAAAGACCTGTCGTTGACGTTAGGCGCCGCTCCGCCGCCGCCGCCGGCGAGCCTGGTGCTCGAGGAGGCCGGCCTCACGCCGGATCCGCCCCGGATCCTCTGGACCGGTCCGTTCCGTGGCGGGGTCGCCGGGCTGCCGGGTCTCTTGGCGTCGCTGGCCGCGGCCGGCGCCCCGGTGACCAATGCCCGGATCCGCGAGCCCGGCCTCCATGGGGTGTTCTTCCGGGTGGCGGGCGAGGAGATCGTCGGATGACTCGGGTGGTCCTCTGGATCATGGCCCGCGGGTTCCTGCGCGACCGGGGGGCCCTGCTGATGAGCGTGGTGCTCCCGGTGGCCGTCTTCCTGGTGTTTGCCGCGATCTTTGCCGGCGCGTCCGGCGAACAACTCCAGATCAACGTCGCGGTGGCCGACGAGCAGCACACCGAGGAGTCGGCCCGCCTGATGGCGGCGCTGACCCGTGACTCGGCGCTGGTCGTGACGGTCGTGACGTCGGCCGATTCGGTCCGGGAGCGGGTCCGGGCCGGTGCCGCCGACGCGGGGCTGGTGGTCCGCGGGGCCGGTCGCCCGCTCACGGACCTGACCGGGGATGGCGAGGCTCCGATCCTGGTCGTAGCCGATCCGGTTCGCGCGGTGGCCGCGAAGATCCTGATGGGACAGACGCAACGGGCCTACTTCACCGCCTTGCCGGATGTGGCCCTTCGAAGCACGGCGACGCTTATCGGCGAGGCGTTCATCACCTACACCGAGGCTCAGCGCGACAGTCTCGAAAGCCGGTTTGCCGAACTTCGGCAAGATCTCAAGGAGTCGGATCCCAGCTCCTCGGCCGATCCGGGGCCGTTCGACGGGCTGATGCTGCAGTCCACCGTCGGCGCCGCGTCACTCGGGGCCAGTCACGTCGCCTACTACGCCGGCGCGGTCGCGATGCTGTTCCTGTTCTTTTCGGCGGTCCATGGCGCCTTGACGCTGGTCGAGGAGCGGGACGCCGGTCTCCTCGACCGGTTGCTGGCGGGGCCGGGGGGAATGACCGCGGTGCTCGGCGGCAAGTTCCTGTTCCTGGTGGTGCAGGGGGTGTTGCAGGTGACCGTGATCTTCATCGTGGCATGGCTTCTCTACGACGTCGACCTGCCGGGCCGATGGCTCCCGTTCATGGTCATCACCGGGGCGGCCTCGATGGCGGCCGCGGGTCTGGCCTTGGCCTTGACGGCCGCCAGCCGGACCAAGCGGCAGGCCCAGACCATGGCCAATATCGTGATCCTGATCATTTCGGCAGTGGGCGGGTCGATGGTTCCCCGGTTTCTGATGCCGCCGTTGATCAAGTCGTTAGGCTGGCTGACCCCGACGACCTGGGCGGTCGAGGCCTACAGCGGTCTATTCTGGCGGAACGATCCCCTGGCCGACTTGGTGTTGCCGGTGGCCCTGTTGCTGGGGGCCGGACTGGGCGGCCTCGTCCTGGCCCGGGTGTTTGCGCGGCGGCTCGAGCGGGTCTAGAATTGCTTCGTGATGCTCTGGATTCTGGTGTTCGTGGCCACGCTGGTGGCGATGGAAGGTTTTGCCCACCTGATGCACAAGTACGTGATGCACGGTCCATTATGGATCCTTCATAAATCACATCACGAACCCAAACACGACCGGCTCGAGCTGAACGATCTCTTCGGGATCGTCTTCGCCATTCCCTCGATCCTGCTGATCTGGTTCGGCACGAGCGGCTCTCCGCTGTTGTTGCCGATCGGGGTCGGGATGGCCGGCTACGGCGTGGTGTATTGGGGTTTCCACGACGTCTTGGTCCATCGCCGGATTCCCCATGCGTGGTTGCCGAAGGGCGGGTATCTCCGGCGGATCGTCCAGGCCCACCACATCCATCATGCCACCCGAACCAAGGACGGCGCCGAGTCGTTCGGCTTCCTTTACACCTCGGATTTCAGCCGAAAAGACCGGTCCGTCAGCGAGTAATCCGCCGGATGGCGGTTTCGAGCAAGCTCCGGCTCATCAAAAACACCTTCCGCCCTCCCGACACCATCGCGCGCCGGTCCCACGCTTCAGTGCCCCGGCTCCGGATCACGGCGCCGATATCCGAGTAGATCCCGCGGGCCGCCGTAATCGACCAGGCGCACCGAAACGGGAGATGATCGATACCGTCGTCCCCGCTCCGGTAGTAATGCTCCGCCTCATCGAGCAGCCGGCGGACGATGGCGGCCACCGCTCCGCGGTGCTCCGGCCGGCCGACATCGGCGGCGGCCAGGCCGGCTTCCCGGAGCCAGCCTAACGGCAGGTACACCCGGCCGATCCGAGCGTCATCGATCACGTCGCGCGAAATGTTGGTGAATTGCATGGCCGTGCCGAGGTCCTCCGCGCGCTGGAGCGTGGCCTCGTCGCGAACGCCCATGATCCGGGCCATCATCCCCCCGACCACGCCGGCTACATGGTAGCAGTACACCCGGAGCTGCTCGAGGGTCTCATACTGGCGCCCCTCGATGTCCATGCCCATGCCCCGAAGCAACTCGAACGGTAAATCCGGCGGAATCCCGTGCTGGCGGACCACCCGCGCGATGCCTTGAAAAACCAGGTCGGACGTCGGCTCGCCGCGATAGGCGGCTTCGGTCTCGGACCAGAGGATCGTGAGCTGCTTCTGCTGCTCGGCGGGATCGATGATCTGCTGGCCGTGGCCCATGGTCTGGCCGTCGATTACGTCGTCACAGTACCGGCACCAAGCGTAGAGTTGGTACGATCCGGCCCGAATCGTCGGGTCGAGCAGGCTCGCGGCCTTCGCAAAACTCCGGGAGCCTTGCTTGAGAATGACCCGGCAGTGCTCGATGACGGGATCGGTCATGGTGCCCCCTCGAAAACATCGTCCAGCACCAATGACGCGGTGGCTTTGGCCGAGTTCACGACGCCGGGCAATCCCGCTCCGGGATGGGTTCCCGCGCCGACGAAATAGAGTCCCCCGATGTCCGGGTCCCGGTTGTGAACCCGGAAGTACGCGCTTTGCCACAAGACCGGCTCCAACGAAAAGGCCGATCCGACGTGGGCGTTCAATTCGGTCTTGAAATCTGCCGGCGTGAACAAGCGTTGGGTGACGATCTCGCTCCGAAGCCCGGGCAGCAGCTTCTGTTCGAGGTACTGGTAGATCCGATCGGCGTACCGGGGTCCGACCGTGGCCCAGTCGAGATCGGCCCGCCCGAGGTGGGGCACCGGAGAGAGCACGTAGAACGCCTCGCAGCCTGGTGGCGCCAGACTCGGATCGGTCGTGGTCGGCGCGTGGAGGTAGAGCGAAAAATCATCGGCCAACTTGCCGGTGGAGAAGATGTCATCGAGCAGCCCCCGGTACCGGGGCCCGAACAACACCGTGTGATGCGCGACATCGGGGTACTTCCGCTTGGTGCCGAAGTAGGCCACGAAGAGCGACATACTGTGCCGCATCCCGGCCAGTCGCTCCCCGCGCTTCGCGGCGATCCGGCTCCCCTTGAGCAGCGACTGGTAGGTGTGCACCACGTCCGCGTTGCTGACCACCGCGTCCGCCGGCAATCGTTCGCCTCCCTTGCTGACAACGCCGGCGGCCCGGCCGCCGGTCAGGTCGATCCGGTCGACATCGAAATTCATCCGAATGGTGCCGCCCAAGTCTTCGAACAGACGGATCAGACCCTGGACCAAAGCACTGGTCCCCCCGCGGGGAAAGAACACCCCCCCGTTCCGCTCGAGGTAGTGGATCAGGGTGTAAATCGAGGAAGCCGCAAAGGGATTGCCGCCCACCAGCAGCGAATGAAAGCTGAACGCCTCTCGGAGGTGCGGATCCTGAATGTACTTGCTGACCATGCTGTAGACGGTCCGATAGGCCTCGAGCTTGATCAGCTGCGGCGCGACCCTGATCATGTCGCGAAAGTTGAGGAACGGCACGTGGGCCAGCTTGGTGTAGCCGGCATCGAACACTTCGGCCGTGTAGTCGAGAAACCGCCGGTAGCCGGCCTCATCGGCAGGGCACTTGGCCCGGATCTGGGCCAAGGTGGCTTCGAGGTCGTTGTTGTACTCGAACTGGAAGCCGTCGTCCCAGAGCAGCCGGTAGAATGGGTCGATCGGGATCAGGTCGACGTAGTCGGCGAGTGAGCGCCCCGAGAGCGCGAACAACTCGGCCAAGCACTCGGGCGCGGTGATGACCGTGGGTCCGGCGTCGAACGTGAACCCCTGGTCGTGGTAGACGTACGCCCGGCCGCCGGGCCGGTCACGCCGCTCGACGACGGTGGTCAGGATCCCGGCTTGCTGGAGCCGGATCGCCGCGGCCAGGCCGCCGAACCCGCTTCCGATGACGACCGCCCGCTTCGGTTCGGTCACGATTCGATCCGTTCGGGCAGGCAGGCCAGAGCTCGGCGGATCGGGACCGGTGGGCGGCCGGTCAGCAGGCGGATCTTGTCCAAGGTCGTTAATCGATCGGCGTAGAATCGGGCGATGGTCGGTTCCGGCAATCGATAGAATTTCTGGAGCACCCGATACCGGTCAGCCGGTTCGGCGGCCCGAAACAATAGTCGGTTGAGCATCCGGAGGAACCATTGCCGCTCGAACGTGGCCCGAGCCAGCGCCGTCAGGGGGCCAGTCAACGCCTCCGAGGTCAGCGTCGGGGCCGTGGCGATCAAGTCGGCTGTCCGGACCGCGTACGGCAGCGAATACCCCGTCGTCGAGTGGATCAGCCCGGCCCGGATCCCGATCGTCGGCACCCCGGGCTCCTGGATGGCGGTGATGTCCTGGTACCGTCCGGCCAACGGAATCGGGAGTGCGCCGCGCTCCTGACGGAGTTCCTCGGCAACGGTCCAACCCCGGGTGGCGAGGTATCGTTCGATCACCCGCCGCGACAGTCTCTCGTCATGCGCCGGTTGGTTGCCGTAGACCGTGTCTTCGACGAGGACCACGTCGGGGCCGAAGGGCAGCACGTAGATGAACCGGTACCCGTCCTCCTGGGCCACGGTGGCGTCCATCAAGAGGGGCGCGGTCAAACCATGAGGGGCGGTCAGCCGCAACTCGAGGCCGAGGAACCGCTGATAGCCGAGCGCCAGCCGGACGCGCCGGTCAAAACCCCGGCCGTCGACGACGGCTCCTGCCGTCAGCACGGTTCCATCGTCGAGCTCAACGGTTGACGGGGTAATCCGCCGGGCCGCGGTCTTGACTCGAATCCGGTCCCCGAAGCGGGCTGTGGCGCGGGCGGCAATATCGGCCGAGTCGAGGCTGTGATAGGAGCCGGCCAACCGCCGGGAGTACAGCGGGAACCGGACGTCGGATGACGGCCAAGAGGCCCGCGCCAATTGGCCGACCCAATCGCGGGCTTCCGGCTCCAGATCGGTGCCGTGGTAGGACCAGGTGTGGTTCCCGCCAACGACCGGCCCCTGTTCGATGATTAGGAACGTGGTGTCCGGCCGGAGGTCAGCGATCCGCCAGGCCAGAAGTAAATTGGCGAGGCCACCGCCCACGAGTACGAGGTCGACCGTCACAATCAGGTGAGGCTCGCGAGCGGGTGGGTCATTTCAGGGTATTATCCAGCCAGATGATGGGGGCGTGAGGCCCCTAAAGTATCCCTGCAATGTAAGCCGATTGCGAACCGGGGCTTATTGGAGGATTGGACGTGGGTCGGCGGCGGTTTGACCGGGACGGTCACGGCATGTTTCGGTGGTGCTACGGGAGGACCGGAAGGCCGAGTTGCTCAGCATTGGCACGGATCCGACGATCCAGCGTCAATACCTGGAGCCGAGGCTCCGCGGCGCGGAGTTCGAGGGCCTGGCGCTCGACTCGGCGGAGAGGATCGTCGCTCGTCGCTCGTCGCGGAGCTCGCCGAGCACCCGGACCGCGGTGCCGTCCGGGACGCGCCGCGGTTGGGCCGGATAGGCCTCGGCGCTATTCGGCAAACCAACCTCGATGGTCCGTTCTCGCACCATCGACGCCAGGGCCGGGGCAAGACCGCCCTGGTCCGAGTAGGCGGTCGGTTGGCGCAGTTCGGCGATAACTTGGCCCCGGTCGGTAATGAGGATCTGCTCGCCCTGCTTGACCGCCCGGAGGTGTTCACTCAGGCGGTTCTTGAGTTCTCGAACGCCGACGGCTCTCATCCAGCCATTGTACCTACGTGAGGCTACAACGGCAAGAACGGGCTCACGCGCTGGAGTGCCCTGGCAAACTGGCCTTCCAGGTTCGGGATCGGGGTGCCCTGATAGGCGGTCCGAAGCCGCCCGAGCGACACCTCGAGCGCTCGTTTGAGGTCCGCGGCGGCGGCCTGCTTCGTGGCCGGCGTGGTGCTCCCTCGTTCGCCGATCCAGATTGGCGCGGTGTGGGCAAAGGCGTAGCTGTCCATGGCGGGCCAGGATGTCGTCGTGCCGCCTAACGCCCGGGCCGCCACCCATCCGCCGGTCGGGAGTTTGATCCTGCCCTCGTAGTGCTTGGAACCCGGCGCGTTGATCCCCGCGTGGGTCGCCACCACCGCTCCATTCACGACGATTTGGACGGAATCGACCCCGACCGCGCTATGGAGGTCGAGCGCCCAGGCCACCTCCCGCTTGGTGCGGGTCAGGATCTCGCCCGGGCCCTGTCCTTGAATGGTGAGATCGAGCATTGGGCCGGTGGTGACGAACGAGCGGCCGGATTTGAGCCCCGCCAAATAGCCTCGGTAGCCGAGTGCCGGATCGCTCTTCACGTAGACCCGTGTCGTACCGACGGCCATGGTCCGGTAGAAGTTATTCATCACATCGGTGCCCGCCGACGGCGTAATGACCGACCCGAAATTGAGCAGCCGATACCACATGGCCATCGAGCCGATTTCATCGCTCCAGAGGCAGGCCAACTCGATGGTGTCGAACTCGCCCAGAATCCCGTCGGCCACCATCTCGACCGGGATCCGCGCCATGCCAGCCTCGGAGAACGGGTCCTGCCCGACGATCGGATGGACGTAACTGCTGATCCCCCCTTGCCGGCGGGTATGGGCCAGTACCTCCTGATTGGCTCGGTCATCCCGCCCGTGGACCTGGTATCCGGGTCCCCAGATCCAGGGCCAGAACAACTCGTCCGTGCCGACCAACCCGAGATGGCCGAGGAAATGGGACCGGACCTCTTGTCCCCAGGCGATGAACGGGGGCTTGGCGGTGGATCGCCAGGCAAACCGGCCTTGGTCCTCAAACCTGGTGTGCAGGTTGGCCAGCAACGGCGTCAGGACATCCAGGGCTTCGGCCCGGGCCATGGGCTCGAGCACATTGGGCTCTAGCCAGTAGGGGCCACCGTAGTTGAGATGGAAGTGATGGTCGCCGCTCATCCAACCGTTGGCGCGGGCATCCCAGACCGGGGCCAGCGTGAGTTCCACGGTGCCGCCGGCCGGTGCGATTCGGGCCGAGGCCTCGGCGGTGGGCGTGGCCAAGCCTTGAACCGCCTTCACGGAGACTTGACCGACCGGCGCGGAAATCAAGACGCTGCCCTCGCTGTAGAAGAAGGCCAATCCGTTTTGGCCGTCGAACCGGGGCTGGCCCTCGTCAGGGAGGAGCGGGTGGCCGTTGGCGTCCGCGACATGCAGCCGGGCCGCCGCGGCGCCGGCGCCGATGAGCTTGGTGTCGATTCGAAGTTGGCCCATCGGAGCGCCCCAGTTCCAGCTCTGCACCACCACGGGCGATCGCGGTCCGCCATCGGCCGGCATTCGGTATAGCCTCATCCGTTGGGCGTCATCGGCCTCGGCGAAATAGACCGATTTTCCGTCCGGAGCCCACGCCGGCGTCAGCGGCATCCCGCCCGCCAGCTTGATCGAGTAGGGCGAGCCGTCAATCGCAATCAACCGGAGTTCCCAGCTCTGCTCGTCGCTGCCCGGCCAGGTGAGCGCCACCGTCCGTCCGTCAGGGCCTAACGCCATTCGGAGCATCGACAGGATCGGACCGGAGAGCAGGGTCCGCTCCTCGCCCGAGTCGAGGGTCCGAAGCCGGAGGTCGTCACCGGTGCCCTTGGCGATGTAGAGAATCCGCTTGCCGTCCGGTAACGGAATCGGCTGGAGCTCCTGGCCCGTCGCCGTGGTGACTCGGCTCTTGGTACCCGACGTCAGGTCGATCGTCCAGATGTCGAGGTCACCGGCCACGGCGGAGCTGTAGTAGAGGGTCCGGCCGTCCGCCGTGTAGCTCGGGTCGAGTTCGATGCCGACCTCGGCCGCGAGGACGCGCTCCCGTCCCGACGCTAAGTCGCGTTCGACGATTGAGGTTTCGCGGGTATCGTCGCGGACGAACGCGAGGGCGCGACCGTCGGGCCGCCAGGCCGGCCTCGAATCTATGCCGCCCCCCGTGGTGATCCTGGTTGCGGCTCCGCTTGCCAGGTCCATGGTCCAGAGCCAGCCGCGACTCGCGAACGCCAGTCGGGTTCCGTCCGGCGACACGGCGGGGTCGATCGGACCGATCGTCAGGGACGGAAGCTCGAACCCCTCCAAGTACACGTGATGGCTCATGCCGGCAATCTTGGGGTACCGGTTGGTCCATTGGGCGCCGAGCAGAGCCGGGCCGCCTACCGTGATCAGAGCCGCCGTCGCGAGCGAGTGTCGGATTGTCATAGGTCAGTAGCCAGTGGTCGGATCGACCAGGGTTCGGGGTGATTCGCCGTGTTCGACGCTTTGGAGACTGGCCAGAAAACCATCGGCCGTGGCTTGGATGGTGCTCGGGCCGCTGTTATGGGGCGAGACGACGATCTTGGGATGATCCCAGAGCGGTGAATCGGCCGGCAACGGCTCAGTGACAAAGACGTCGAGCGCCGCGCCCCGGATCCAGCCGCGATCGAGGGCATCCGGAATGGCAGCCTCGTCGATCACCGCCCCGCGGCCCACGTTCATCAGGTAAGCACCACCACACTCGGCCAGTCGGTCGCGGTTGAGAAACCGGATCGAGTTCTCGGTGAGGGGTACGGCCAGGATGATCCAGTGCGCGCCCCGGACGGCGGTGGCGAAGTCCGCGGTCTTCGAGACCGTGTCGAAATCGGGCCGCGGCGCGCCACTCCGGGAGATCCCGGACACCGGGCAGCCCAAGCCGCGAAACGCCCGGGCAATGCCGCTCCCGACGTCGCCGGTGCCGACCACCACCACCCGTTGCCCGCGGAGCACCACGGGCTCCGTGCTTCGGTCCCAGACATGGTTCAACTGATCGGCCGCCAAATCGACCAACCGCTGATTGGCCGCGAGCGCCCGGCAGACGCACCACTCCGCGATGGCGGGTCCGAAGTCCTCGCCGCTCTTGGTGAGCATGATGCCTGGAGGCAGCGGCCTTCGAAACACCAGCCCGTCGACCCCGGCGCCGATCGAATGAATCCACCGGACGTTGCCCCAGGAGTCGACGGCCGGCTTTCGAAACCCGACATAGACTTCGGCCCAGTCGAGGTCGGCGGCGTTGATGTCGCCCGGCCGCTTCATCCTAAGCGTCAGGTCGGGGCGGGCGGCGGCAATGAGATCCCGGATCTCGGCGACATGCTCGCCGGCGATGAGGATCCGTACCGGTTTCAAGGTCATTCAGGGTTCGCGATGGCTGGAACGGGAATGTAACCGGCGATAGCTTACCGGCTACTCCGAAAGGTATCCTGGTGGCATCGATTTCTGGAACGGCCCCGCGCCGGGACATTCCCGTTACCAAGCGGGAGATCTTCGGATGGGCGATGTTCGATTTCGCCAATTCCTCCTACACCACGGTGGTCATCACCGCGGTCTATAGTGCCTTCTTCGTCGGCTACATCGTCCCGAAGGATTCGGTCGTCCGCGATTCCTACTGGTCGATCGCGATCCTGCTGTCGATGGTGGTGGCCTTGGTCCTCTCGCCGCTGGCCGGTGCGATCCTCGACTACAGCGGCAAGAAGAAGACCTATCTCCTGGCCAGTTGCATCCTCTGTTCGCTCGGCACCGCCGGCCTCTATTTCGTGAGCCCGGGTCAGGTGTGGCTCGCCATCCTCCTGGTGGTCATCGGCAACGTGGGATTCATGCTGAGCGAGTCGTTTTGCTCGAGCTTCCTGCCGGAATTGGCGACAACGGAAAACATGGGCCGGATTTCGGGGCTTGGCTGGGGCATCGGCTACCTCGGCGGCCTGGTGAGTGTCTTCCTGGCCTCCAAGCTGATCATCCTGAGTGACCCGAGCACCGATCTCGCCCGCTATGTCCACGAGAACCAACTGGCGATGCTCGCGATGGGCGCCTTCTTCATCATCGCGGCCATGCCGACATTTGCCTTGGTCAGGAGCCGGTCGCTTCCGGCCCCGGGATACGAGAACGCCCCGCTTAGCAAGCTGATTCGGGCCGGCCTCGCCGAGTTTCAGCAGACCTTCGTCACGGCGCGGCAGCACCGGATTCTGTTTCAGTTCCTGATGGCGTTCATGGTGTACATGGCGGGGCTCGATGCGATCGTGAAGTTCGTCGGGATCTACGCCCGCGAAGAAATTCACCTGTCGGGGGGTGAGTTCGTCTTGTTGTTTCTTGCCCTCCAGCTCTCCGCCGTGGCCGGGGCGCTCGGGTTCGGGTTTCTCGAAGGCAAACTCGGACCCAAGAAGACTGTGATGATGACGCTCGTGTGGTGGATCATCGGGATCTTAGGCATCTATTTTCTCGATGCCATGAGTGCGGCAACCGGCGTCGGTCCGAAACAGCTGTTCTACGGTCTGGGCCTGTTTGCCGGCGCCGGGATCGGGGCTACCCAGGCGTCGAGCCGGACGGTGGTTGGCCTGCTCGCACCCGTCGGCCGAAGCGCCCAGATGTTCGGCTTCTGGGGCATGTTTTCGAGGTTCGGTAGCATCCTGGGTGTGGGCTTCGGGTTCGTAGCGGACGCGTTCGGTTCGAGACGGGCCGGGATCCTTCTGGTCCTGGTGTTCTTCGTGACGGGTGCGCTCCTGTTGTCTCGGGTCGATATCGATCGGGGGATTCGGGAGGCACGATAGGGCTCACTCGGCACTCGGTGCTCGGCTAGTCTTTGGGTTTGGCGAGGAGGCGTTCGGTGAAGTCGAGGCGTTCTTGCACTTCGCCGAGTTCTTGGCGGAGGGCGGCGACCTCGTCTTCGAGGGCCGCCATCCGGGCGTCGGTTTCGGGGTTCGACATCGATCCGTGCGCGGCGTCGGCTTTGAACTTCTGCATCTTCACCAGGTTCGTCATCACGATCGCTACGACCGGAATCGACAAGGCCAGGATTGGGATCAGCATGGCCAACGCCTGTTTGTCCATTGGAGTGCCCCCTATTTGCCGACCATGAGTTGCCCGTCCTTCACGACCACCCGGCCGTTGGCCGTGACGGTGGCGTTCGGGATGAAGAGCAAGACTTCGCCGTTGCTCGACCGATTCTTGCCGCCCGATTCCCAGTTGTCGCCCACCGCGAGCCGGACTACGCCGGCGCCGTAGCCGTAGTAGGGCATGAACCCGGACGGCATGACGCTCTTCAGTGCCGGGTTGGTGCCGATCACCAGTTCCCCCGGCACGGTCTTGTCACCGGTGGCCTTTTGCCAGGTCGAGACGATGGCCTCGGCGCCCCGGCTGCTTTCGAACGTGGTGACCCGGCCCTTGGCGAACGTGACCTTGAGGATCGGGGACCGGGTGTCGAAGCTCGAGTAGCCGATGTAGGTGCCCTCGACGGCCGTGATGTCGGTCGTACGGAAAACGCTGGCCGGAAGTTCCTCTTGCCGGTCCCGGACCGACCGGGCGTCGGCCACCTTGGCCCGGCTGGCGTCGCCGGTGTTGCGGTGGATCCAGGCATTGGGCAGCACCTTGAGGGTCAGGTTGGTCCCGTTAGACGCGGTGATGGTGACTGTGGCGCCCCGCACCGCGGTCTCGACGGCCTCGATCCGGTTTCGGAGCCGGTCGGGGGCAACGCTCACGGCCGCGGCATACATCGCCTCGATCGCCGGCACATCGGCGGTGTCCGGAGGCAAGAACCAATGAAAGTGGATCGACCGGACCTTCGACCGCTCGACCAGCCGTTCGAACGGCCGCTCGGTGACAGGCGCCAGGCCGGTCGGGAGCCAGATGGCGGCGTCGGCGCCGGCAAACGCCACGGACCAGATCGAGTCGCGCCGAGCCTTTTGGAGCGCCTGGGCCGCCGGGGGCAGGCGGCGGGCTGCTTCGAGCTCCAGCGGACCGGGCGGGGAGATTTCGGCGGCGATGACGCCGCCCGCGGCGGTGATCGCCGAGCGGAGCGCCGGTGCGGTGCCGCGATCGGCACCCTGGTCCCAGAACAGAACCACTCGTTCGCCGGGGGCGAGTTTCAGATTGCGGTTGACGATCAGATCGGCGATTCGGGGCCAGTCGACCCGGCTGGCGGAGCCGGTTTGGGAGGACACCGGCTGTGAGGCGGTGGCCGCAAGGGCCAGCGGAAGGATCCAAGAACGGAGCATGATACTAAGCTAGAGGACCCACTAGAATTCCGCGATGTCTCCCATCGGCCCGCTGCCCATGACTCTCCGGAGCTTGACCGCCGTTTCCCGGGCCATCGTTGCGTGCCGCCGCTGCCCCCGATTGCGGGCCCATTGCCGGTCGGTGGCGACCGACAAGACCGCGCGGTATCGGGATCAGGCGTACTGGGGCAAACCGGTGCCCGGCTTCGGTGATGCCCGGGCCCGGCTGCTGGTGGTCGGGTTGGCGCCGGGAGCCCACGGCGCCAACCGGACCGGCCGGCTCTTTACCGGTGATTCGAGCGGCGACTGGCTCTACGAAGCCCTCCACCGCTTCGGGTTCGCCAACCAGGCCGAGTCGGTGTCGCGGACCGACGGCTTGGTGCTGTCGGATTGCTTCATTTCCGCCGCCGGCCGGTGCGCTCCGCCGGGCAACAAACCGACCTCGGACGAGTTGACCGCGTGTCGCGACTATCTCGAGGCGGAAACCCGGCTGCTTCGGCACGTCCGGGTGGTGGTGACGTTAGGCGGTATCGCCCACGAACGGTGGCTCAAAGCGTCGGGCTGGTGGGAGCGGCTCGGCCCCGGGGGCCGGCCGGGGTTCGGGCCCGGCGTGGCGAGTCGGCTGCCATCGGGGATCGTGCTGGTGAGTTCCTATCACCCGAGCCGGCAGAACACCCACACCGGCCGGTTGACCAGGCCGATGTGGCATGCGGTGTTTCGGGAGGCCCGGCGCCTCGTCGAGGCGACGCCGTAGCCGGGCTTAGGCTCTGTGCTCCGCGAAGACGGTCGGAGTGCCCTTGAGATCGAACGACAGCACGGTGTAAGCGACGAAGGGTTTCCCATCCATCCCGGGCGCGCTGGCGGGCATGCCGGGGATGGTGAGACCCACGACGCCTTTCGGCTTGGCGGCGAGCAGCTTCTTGATGTCCGAGGCCGGCACGTGACCCTCGATGGCATACCCCCCGACCACCGCCGTGTGGCAGCTCCGAAGTTCCGGCCCGATGTGATACTTCTCTTTGATCGGCTCGATGTCGGTGGTTTCCTTGACCGAGGCCATGAACCCGTTGGCCTGGAGATGATCCACCCACTTCGAGCAGCACCCACAATTGGGGTCTTTGTAGACTACGATGGCCACTTTGGCCTGGGCCTCGAGGATCCGGGGCAACACCACGGCCGCGCCGGCCACGGCGCCGAGCCGGATCACGGCCTCGCGTCGATTCATCATGGTTTCACAGCTAATCGGAGTTGAACGGCTTTGGCGATCTTTTCTTCCAGGCGTCCGGATGTGGTACAAAACATCACGTCGTTTCGGCCATTCGGCAGGTCGATCGCGTGGGCAGTCACCAGGGTGGCCACGGTGACCTCGTTGTTGGCGGCGGCTTTCACGAATCCCGCGATCGAGAAATAGACGACGTACGAATCAGCGTTGGGCCCCGTCAACCCTTCACCGCACCGAAGGTACTGGGACAGTGGTTGCTTGCCGAGCCGACGCATCATCTTGGCTTTGATCGTCCCGACCTCGCCGGCGGCTTGATCGCTGTAGCTCATCGGAATATCAAAGGACTTGAACACCTCGGTCAGGGCCAGCCAGGCCGCGTCGCGCCCAGCTGCGACCGTAACACTCGAGGGCAGTTCGGACGGCCGTTCCATCATCCGGGACATCAACTCCGGCGGAATGAACCGGGACGAGATCGCCCCCGTCGATCCACTCGGCACCGTGGTGGGATTCTGGGCCATCACCCCGCCGCTCACCCCGACCACTAGCGTCGCCAACGCCGATCCGATTCTATGGTTCATTCAACCCTCCGTGGTGTCCGTGAAAAGTAACTCGGAATCCGGTGATTTGGGGCTATCTTGCCCGCATGACCGGATTCCAGTCGCCCCTGACCCCGTTTCTGGCCCAGCAGCGCTTTACGGTCCTGGACGGCGGCTTGGCAACCGAACTCGAACGCCGGGGCCATGATCTCAACGACCGCCTCTGGTCGGCCCGCCTCTTGATCGAGCGCCCGGACGCTATTCGGGCCGTCCATCTCGACTACTTCCGGGCCGGCGCCGACATCGCGGTCACCGCCAGTTACCAAGCCTCGTTCGAAGGCCTGGCCGCCCGGGGTCTTTCGGGCGCCAAGGCCGAAGCCGTTTTGACTCGGAGCGTGACCCTGGCCCGGGAGGCCCGGGACGAATTTCAATCCGAGTCTGACGACCCGCGCCGGTTGCCGCCGCTGGTCGCGGCGTCGATCGGCGCGTACGGCGCCACCCTGGGCGACGGATCGGAGTACACCGGCGTCTATCCCGCAACCGACCGCCAGCTCCGGGCCTTCCACGCGGCCCGGCTCGACGTCCTGACAGCGGCCGGGCCCGATCTGCTCGCCTGCGAAACGATCCCGTCGCGCCGGGAAGCCGAAGTGCTGGCCGATCTGCTCGAAGAACGATCCGGGCTGCCCGGCTGGATCTCCTTCACCGGAAAAGACACCAAGCACGTTGCCGACGGTACCCCGTTCGCCGAATTGGTCCGGAGTCTTGGTCAGGCTCGGTCGGTGGTGGCCCTGGGTCTCAATTGCACGCCGCCGCACTTGATCGCTCCGCTGCTCGAATCCGCAGGTGACTCCGGCGAAAAACCGTTCGTCGTGTACCCGAATGCCGGGTCGAGCTGGGACGCCAAGGCAAAGCAATGGAACGGCGAGGAAGCGGGCGAGTCGATTCCCCGGTTGGTCGATCGGTGGTGCGATCTCGGGGCCCGGGTGATCGGTGGTTGTTGCCGCACCACCCCGGACACGATCCGGGGGATTCGAGAACGTCTCCATTGAGCTAGACAGCGGCACGATGGCTGGAACGAGACGATGTTCCGCGATAGCTTACCCGTCACTTCGAACTCCGAGACCATCATGATGAGAACCCTCTCGCTTGTCGGCGCCGGCCTACTGCTGGCGACGTCGGTGGGCCAGACGCAGACCGTTGATTCCAGCTATTTCCAGGGGAAATCGTGGCGCAACATCGGCCCCAATCGCGGGGGCCGGTCAATCGCCGGATCGGGAAGTCCGAGCCGGCCGAACGAGTACTACTTCGGCGCGGTGGGCGGCGGCCTCTGGAAAACCACGGACGGCGGTCTGTCCTGGCGGCCGGTGACCGACGGCCAGATCAAGAGTTCGTCGGTGGGCGGCGTGGCGGTTTCGGAGTCGAACCCCGACGTCGTCTATATCGGCATGGGCGAGACGGAGTTTCGCGGCAACATCATGCAGGGCGATGGCGTGTACAAGAGCCTGGACGGGGGCAAGACCTGGAAACCCGCGGGGCTCGGCGGCGTCCAAGCGATTGCGAGGGTCCGGGTCGATCCGATGAATCCGGACCTGGTGTACGTGGCCGCGTTCGGGAAGCCGTATGCGCCGAGTAGCGAGCGAGGTGTTTTCCGGTCGAAGGACGGCGGGAAGCATTGGGAGCGGGTTCTGTTCCGGAACGATTCCACCGCGGCGGTCGATCTGACCATCGACCCCCGGAATCCGAATGTGCTGTATGCCTCGCTCTGGCAGGCGTACCGGACCCCGTGGAAGAGTTCGAGCGGCGGGGTGGGTAGCGGCTTGTTCAAATCCACTGACGGCGGCGACACGTGGACTGAACTGACCCGGAATCCGGGCATGCCGAAGGGGCTGATCGGCAAGATCGGCGTGACGGCGTCGGGGGCGGCGCCGAATCGGGTCTGGGCCATCATCGAGAACGATTCGGGCGGGGTTTTCCGGTCGGACGACGCGGGGGCCACCTGGAAGCGGGTCAACCAGGAGCGAAAACTCCGCCAGCGGGCGTTCTACTACTCCCGGATCTACGCCGACCCCAAGCTCAAAGACCGGGTCTACGTGCTCAACGTCGATTTCCATCGATCCGATGACGGCGGGGTCACGTTCAAGAACTATGACGCCCCGCACGGTGATTACCACGATCTCTGGATCGACCCGAACAACAACCAGCGGATCTTGAATTCGAGCGATGGCGGCGGTTCGGTGACCGTCAACGGCGGCGCCACCTGGACCTCGCTGGCGTATCCGACGGCCCAGGCCTATCGGGTGGCCACGACCAAGGATTTTCCCTATCACGTCTGCGGGGCGCAGCAGGACAACAGCACCTTCTGCGTGGCGCCGGCCGGATGGGACCATCTGACCGGCCTGATGGCGCCCGGCGATTTCATGTATGACGTGGGCGGTGGCGAAAGCGGGTACATCGCGCCGGATCCGAGAAACTCGAACGTGTTCTTTGCGGGAAGCCAAGGCGCGTTGTTGACCCGGTACGACCGGAGTAATGGCCAGATCCGGGATGTGCAGGTGTATCCCCGGTTCTTCTCGGGCGAACCGGCCAGCGCCTTGCCGGAACGGTGGCAGTGGACCTATCCGATTGTCTTCTCGCCGATTGATCCGAACGTCATCTACACCTCCTCCCAACACCTTTGGAAGACCGTCAACGACGGTCAATCGTGGGACCGGATCAGCCCCGACCTGACCCGGGCCGATCCGAATACGTTAGGCCTTTCCGGCGGCCCGATTACCCATGACATGAACGGGCCCGAGATCTATGGGACGATTTTCTCCATCGCGCCGTCGTTCCACGACATCAACACGATTTGGACCGGGTCGGACGACGGCTTGGTGCAGATTACCCGTGACGGCGGCACGACTTGGAAGAACATTACGCCGAAGGACCTGCCGGCCTTTGCCCGGATCAGCTTGATCGAAGCGTCGCGTCACCAGCCCGGCACCGCCTACGTGGCGGCCAAACGCTACCAGCTCGACGACCGGGCGCCCTACGTCTTCAAGACCACCGACTACGGAACTACCTGGACCAAAACCGTCGACGGGATCCGCGCCGATGCGTACGTCCACGCGGTGCGCGAAGATCCCAAGCGGCCGGGCCTCCTCTATGCCGGCACCGAGCACGGGATCTACGTGTCGTGGGATGCGGGCACCCGGTGGCAGTCGTTGTCGCTCAACTTGCCGGACGTTCAGATTCCCGATCTCGTGGTCGAGGAGAACGATCTGGTCATTGCCACCCACGGCCGGTCGATGTGGCTGCTCGAAGACATCGGCTTCCTCCGTGAGCTTGGACCAGGCATTGCGAAACAGGCCGTTGCCCTGTTCGGGCCCCGGACCGCGGTTCGGGGGGTGTACCCCGCCTCGGTTCACTACTATCTCGAACGCCCCGCCGACACCGTGCGGCTCGAGGTGCTCGATCAGTCCGGTGCGGTCATCCGAAGTTTTGTTGGGCTCGCCAAAGTGGACAGCACGCAGTTCCGGGCCGATTCGGCGGCGTTGGACCGGATGGGGTGCGACGTCCGGCCCCGGCCCCAGCCGATGCCGCCGGGCAAAGCCGGCCTCAATCGATTTGTCTGGGACGGCCGGTACGAGGGGTCGGCGGAGTTTCTCTGCATGATCATGTGGGGCGCCCGTCCGGAGGCCGGCCCGGTGGCTCCTCCGGGTACCTACCAGATTCGGCTCACCGCGGCAGGGGTTACCAAAACGACCCCGTTCGAGGTCCGGCGGGATCCCCGGCTGATCGGGGTCACCGATGACGATCTCAAAGCCCAGTTCCGATTGGCCTCGAGCATCCGGGATCAGGAAGACAGCGCCATTCGCGCGGTGATCCGGATCCGGGCCATCAAGGATGCCATCGACGACCGGGTTGCCAAGGCGCCGGCCTTGGCAACCGCCGCGGCCGGCCTCAAGCAGAAGTTGACCGCCATCGAGGACGAGCTCTATCAAGGGCGAAGCCGATCCAGTCAGGATTTGCTCAACTTCCCGATCCGGCTCAGCAATCGGATGGCCGCGCTGCGCCGAAGTATCGAGAGCGGCGACGCGAAGCCGACCGATGGTGCGTTGGTGGTGTTCAAGGAACTGGCGACCGATCTGGGACGCCACCTGACGGCCCTCGGCGCGTTGATGGCCGCCGATCTCGAAGGATTCAACCGGCAGCTGGCCGGGCGGAAGCTCGAGCCGGTTACTTGAGCGCCTTGTCGGTGTACACCGTCTTGCCGTCCATGATCGTGAGCAGCACCCGGGCTTTGTGGATGTCGGTGACGGGAATGCGGTAGAGATCCCGGTCCAGGACGATCAGGTCCGCTGCCCGGCCCACCTCGAGCGTGCCGTTGGTCTTGTCATCGAATCCGGCAAAGGCCGCGCCCGTGGTGTAGGACTTGAGCATGGTCGTCAGGTCTACCACTTCCTCGGGAATCCAGGCCGGCCCCGCCGAATCGGTCGGACCCCGGCGGGTAATCGCCACCTGAATCGCCTCGAGCGGGTTGAGCGACGACACGGTCCAGTCGCTGCCGCTGGCCAGAACGGCGCCGCTCTTCGCCACCGAGGCGATCGGGTAGAGCCAACGGGAGCGCTCCGGCCCGAGGATCGGAATGGTCAGGTCGGTGATGTACTTGTCGGCAAAGGCCCAGAGCGGCTGAAAGCTCGCAATGACGCCTAACGCGTTGAACCGGGGAATGTCGGCCGGATCGAAGAGCTGGATGTGGGCGATGATCGGGCGGGCGTCGCGAGGTCCGTTGGCTTGGCGGGTCCGTTCATACGCGTCGAGCCCCATCCGGATGCCGCGGTCGCCGATGGCATGGACGTGGATCTGAATCCCGGCCTTGTCGACGGCCATCATCAACGAATCGAGCTGGCCCTGGCGAAAGTTGGCGACGCCCCGGTTGTCACCGCTATTGAGATACGGCGCCAGGGTCGCCGCCGTCTTGGCTTCGATGACGCCGTCGGCAAAAAACTTGGCGGCATCGGGCCGGTAATATTTGGAACTCTTGAACCGCTGGCGCCAGGCCACCAGGGAGTCGACCTGCGAGACGGGTTTCTCCGGATCAACGTACTGCGCGGCAATGACCCGGCTGGTCAGGTTGCCCTCCAAGTCCAGAGCCGCGTAGGCCTCGAGCGCCTCGGGGCCCGCCGAGGCGTCGTGGACGGTGGTGATGCCCAACTCGTTGGCCAGCCGGAGCCCCCGCACTAGCCCCGCCTTCCGTTCCTCCAGGCTGTACGGTGGAAGAAACTTGGCGACCAGGTCATTGGCGTTCTCGCGGAGCGTGCCCGACGGATTGCCGGCCCCGTCGCGTTCGATCCGGCCGTTGACGGGATCCGGGGTTGCCTTGGTAACGCCGGCCAGTTCGAGGGCCTTGGAGTTGACCCAGGCGGAGTGGCCATCGGCCGCGGTGAGGTACACCGGGTTGTCCGGCGCCACTTGGTCCAGCAGAGCCTTGTTCGGGTTGCCGTTCGGGAAAACCGGTAGAGCCCACCCGCGGCCCCGCACCCAGGCCCCCGGCTTGGCCCCCGCCACACACCGTGCCACCGAGTCCACTACCGCTTTGGCGGTTTCGAGCCCTTCGAAATGGCAATCGGACAACCCGATCCCCGATTGCGGGTGGACGTGAACGTCCCGGAAGCCCGGCATCACCATCCGCCCGCCCAAGTCGAACACTTCCGTCGAGTCGCCGACGAATCCGTCAACCGCCGCGTTGGTGCCGACGAATACGATCTTGTCGCCCCGGATCGCAATGGCCTCGGCCGGGTCGGGGCTGGCCATGGTGTAGACGGCAGTGTTCTTCAGCACCACATCGGCGGGCGGGGTCGGACGGCAACCCTGGAGGATGAACGCGGCGCCGAGGATCGAGAGTCGAGTCGACATCATGGGAGGACCGGAAGGATGATGTGAGAAGGATAGTCCCGCCCGAAATGGAGCGTGACGGTGGCCGGCCGAAACACGGCCGACTCGGTTTCGGAACGGCCGGTGTTGAGGTTCCGGCTGAAGTACGGCATGAAACTGGTGGAGAACACGACTCGGAGCTTGTGGCCCCGCTTGAACTGATTGCCGGTGATGAGGTCGGTCAGCTCGACCTTGACTGGTTGGCCTGGAACCAACGGCGTGGCACCAGGCCGGGTTGACAGGCGGCGGACGTCGAGACCCGGGCTCATCAGATTCCAGGCGGTGCCGTCGGGGCCCACGTCGAAGAGTCGAAGCCACACGTCGGCGTCGGGAGCGTCGGTACTGACATAGAGGGTTGCCGTAATGTTGCCGGCCACCCGAAGATCGGCCTCGAACGGGGCGGTGTCGAAGACCAGGACGTCGGGATGCCCGGCCAGCGTGCGGTAGTCGTGGGCGCCGCTCTTTCCGGCGTACGGGTCCCTGACTGGGGTTGGGTTGCTCGGGACTCGGCGCTCGGCACTCGGCGCTCGGCGTTCCGACAGGGCCCCGGGGGTGAGGTTGAGGCGGAGGGGGGTGGTGCCTGGAATCGGCCAGGTGTTGCTGGTGATCCAAGTGTTCTCGCCCATGATGAAGAGGCGGAACCTCGGGGTCTGGTCGGCGCCGTTGGCGATGCCGCGGAGATAGCGGTCCATGAATCGGAGGATTTCATCGTCGTAGTCGATGCCGGCCGTGGCGCCAAATACCCGTTCGCCGGACTTGGCTTGGGCGGTGCGATTGGTCATGCCGGCCACGCCGTGGACCCAGGGGCCCAGGATCAGTTGGGTTCGAGGGTCGGGTGCGCCGGCCCGAGCGGCAAGGAGGCCCCGATGATTGGTGAGGGCGCCTTCGGGACCGTAATTGTCATCATGCCACCCGCTGATGTTGAGCACCGCGGCCGTGACCGTACCGTACTTGGTGGTCAGGTCGGTCCAGTCCCACCACGGATCGTTCGGGGGATGGGCCAGCCATTCCAGGTACCACGGCGCCACCTGGGCCAACTCAGGCACGTTGGTCAGCGGGAGCCGGTTGACGAGCGAGTCGCCGAGGAGCTTCCAGGTCGAGTCGGCCTCCCGGGAGGTGCGGGGGCCGGGCAGGTTGTTCCGGCGCCGCACGTCGGGGGCGATGTTGAACCAGATCCAGGACGGCCACGACAGGTCGGGGAGCCCGCCGGCGTACCAGAAATTCCGGGCGCTCGAGTACGTCATGGCCGGGACCATGGCCTTCAAGTGGGGCGGGTGCTCGATGGCGGCCAGCCACTGGACCGCGCCCGGATAGGACAGGCCGAACGTCCCGACGTTGCCGTCCGACCACGGCTCTGTCCCGGCCCATTCGATGGTGTCGTACCCGTCGTGGCGTTCCTGGCGGTAAGGGTCGAACTCGCCGTCCGAGCGGTACCGGCCCCGGACGTCCTGGGCCACCACCGCGTAGCCCCGCTCAACAGCCCGCCGAAAGATCGAATACGTAGTGACGGCGGACGCGGCCCCATAGGGCGTTCGGTAGACCAGGACCGGGAAGCGTCCGACCCGGGCCGGCTTGATGATCGTGGCCCGGAGGATCACGCCGTCCCGCATCGGGATGGCAACAGCGGAGTCGACCACTTGTCCAAAAAGTGATCGGGCCATCAAAGTAACGGCGGTCAATAATCCGACAATTCGCATTGGGATCTTTGCCTCGATGCGAGCCGAAGGCCGGCCGGGTTCGGTTGTACGAACGGGGATTTCGGGGTTAAGCTATGGCCATCCTATGGCATACCGCTACCCCGACACCTCCGTGATCTACCGGAAGCTCGACCGTCCCTTCCTGAAAGTGGTTCGGGGCGAGGGCTCTCGGCTGTTTGACGAGTCCGGCAAGGACTATCTCGACGGGTCGGGTGGCGCCTATGTGGCCAATCTGGGTCACGGGGTGGCCGAAATCGTCGACCAAGTGGCCGAGCAGATTCGGAAGGTTGCCTACGTCAACGGGATGGCGTTTACCAACGACGCCGTCGAAGACTTGGCCGCGGAGCTCAAGACTCTCTCGGTCGGCGATCTCGACAAATTCTATTTCCTGACCAGCGGTTCCGATGCGGTGGAGGCGGCCCTCAAGCTGGCCCGGCAGTATTGGGTGGAGACCGGGAAGCCCGGTAAGCACAAGATCATTGCTCTCTCGCCGGGGTATCACGGGAACACCATGCTGGCGTTGTCGGCGTCGGCCCGCCAGCACTACAAGGTCATGTTCAAGGAGTGGCTGATCCCGGTGGTGCCGGTGCCGGCGCCCTACGCCTATCGGTGCGATTGTGCCGGGGCTCCCGACTGTTCGCGCTGCACCGGACAGCTCGTGGAGGCGGCCATCCTGGCCGAGGGTCCCGAGACGGTGGCGGCGTTCATCGGCGAGACGGTCGGTGGATCGTCCACCGGCGCCTCGGTGCCGCGTCCCGAGTACTGGCGGGCCATTCGGGAGGCGTGCTCGAAGCATGGCGTGCTCTGGATTGCCGACGAAGTGTTGTGCGGGGCGGGGCGGACCGGCACCTGGACGGCGGTCGAGCAGTACGGCGTGGTGCCGGATCTGATGACGATGGGCAAAGGCATCAGCGGCGGGTACGCGGCCCTGTCTGCGGTGGTGGCCTCGGAGCGGATTCTCGATCCGATTGCCAGGAGTTCCGGGTCGGTCATTCATGCCCAGACCTTCACCCATACGCCGATGATGTGCGCGGCCGGCCTGGCCGCGGTCCGCTACATCAAGAAACACGACTTGATCGCCCGAAGTCGCACCATGGGCAGCCGGTTGCACCAACTGCTCGAGCCAATTCGCCGACATCCACTCGTCGGTGATGTCCGGGGCCGGGGGTTGTTGGCCGGAATCGAATTCGTGGCCGATCGGGGCACCAAGGCACCGTACCCCCGGAAGGCCAAGATCGCCGAGCGAGTGACCGATGCGGCGCTCGACGCCGGGCTGATCGTCTGGCCCAACGTGGGGCAGGCCGACGGCACGGCCGGCGATCTGGTCTGCCTGGCGCCGCCGTTCGTGGTGACGGACGCCGAGATGGATGAAATGATCGCCCGGTTCGGCCGGGCGCTCGACGTTGTGTCTCAGTCCTTGAGTTAGGGAGCGCGGGATGACGACGGCCATCGGCAAGATCACCTACACGACCACCAACGTCGACATGGAGGCGTTCCACCGCGAATTCGACCGAGCGCTCGGGACGATCCGGAGCCAGTTCGGCGGGTTCTATCCCTTGGTCATCGGCGGCGACCGGATCGAGGTTCGGCAGAACGCCATCGTCGATACCAGCCCGATCGATACCCGGACCGTGCTGGCGACGTTTTCCGCGGGAACGGCTGAGCACGTCGACCAAGCGGTGGCCAGCGCTAAACGGGCCCAGGTGGCGTGGGGCCGGATGCCCTGGCGCGACCGCCTGGTCATCATGCGCCGGGCCGCGGCGTTGATCCGGGAGCGCCGGTTTGCCTTGGCGGCCTTGATGAGCATCGAGGTCGGCAAGAACCGGATGGAATCGATCGGCGACGCCGAGGAAGGGGCGGATCTGATCGACTATTACGCCGATCAGATGGAGCAGGCCAACGGATTCGTCCGGCCGATGCACAATCTGACGCCGATCGAGCACAACACCGACGTCCAGCGGCCGTATGGCGTGTTTGCCTGTATCGCGCCGTTCAATTTTCCGCTGGCCCTGTCCGCCGGGATGTCGGGCGCGGCGCTGATGGCCGGCAATGCGGTGATCTTCAAGCCCGCCGAGGACACCTGCTGGACCGGCTATCAGTTGTACGAGATCTATCGCGATGCCGGCGTTCCCTCGGGGGTGATCAACTTCCTCACCGGCCACCGGGAAGACATCGGGGACGGGCTCTGGCAGCACCCGGGTGTGGACGGCGTGGTGTTCACCGGGTCGAAGCAAGTCGGGATGCGGATCTTCCACGGCCTGTCGAAGGACTTCGTCAAGCCGTGCTTGATGGAGCTCGGCGGCAAGAACGCCACCATCGTCATGCCTTCGGCCGATCTCGACGCGGCCGCCGAAGGGGCGATGAAGTCGGCCTTTGGACTCCAAGGGCAGAAGTGCAGCGCCACCTCCCGGGTGTATGTCCACCGCGAGGTGGCCGCGGCGTTCCTGGAACGACTGGTGGCCCGGACGGAGCAAATCGTCATCGGCGATCCGACTGAGCGGCAGAACTGGTATGGCCCGGTCATCAACCCCCGGGGTTTGGAGCGGTACCTGGCCGTCGTCGCCGAGGCGCGGGCCACCGGTACCGTCTTGCTGGGCGGCAAACGGTTGACCGGCCCCGGGTTCGACCATGGGTACTACGTGGCCCCGACCATCGCCACGCTGCCGCTCGAGAGCCGGCTCTTCTTCGACGAGTTTTTCCTGCCGTTCTTGGCGGTCGGCGAGGTCGACTCGCTTGAGCAGGCGGTGGCGGAGGCCAACGCGGCCGAGTATGGCCTGACGGCGGGGTTCTTCTCGAAAGAACCGGCGGAGGTCGAGCGGTTCCTCGACACGATCGAGGCCGGTGTCTGCTACATCAACAAACGATCGGGTGCCACCACCGGGGCGTGGCCGGGGTCGCAGCCCTTTACCGGCTGGAAGGGGAGCGGGTCGTCCGGCAAAGGCGGCTGCGGGCCCTACTATCTCCAGCAGTTCATGCGGGAACAAAGTCGGACCATCATCGTCGAGCCGGCATCGGCGTGACGACCCGCGCCCTGCTGATCGGGATCGTGGCGGGTGCAGCGGTGACGCCGCTCGCGGCCCAGCGTGAGACGGTCCTCAAACAAATCGCGGTTCCCCACAGCTATTACTTCCGCGAGATGTATCTCCCCCAGGTCACCACCGGCCCCGGGTGGGCGGCCTGGATGCCGGATGGCCGGTCGGTGGTCTACTCGATGGCCGGGACGCTCTGGCGGCAGACGTTAGGCAGCGAGACCGCCACCCAGCTGACGGATGGACCGGGCTATGACTACCAGCCCGACGTCTCGCCCGACGGCCGCCGGGTGGTCTATTCGTCGTATCGGAACGATCAAGTGGAACTCCGGGTCCTCGACCTGACCACGGGGGCGGAGTCGCCGTTGGTCAGCAATCAGGCCGTCAACGTCGAACCCCGATGGTCGCCGGACGGATCGAAGGTGGTCTTCGTGTCGACCGCATTCGAAGGCCGCTGGCACGTCTTTACGCTGGAGGACGGCGCCGGGCGGGTGCCGGTCCGGATCACGACCGATCACGACAGCGGACTCCCGCGGTACTACTACGGCCCGTTCGATCACTTCATCAGCCCGACTTGGTCGCCGGACGGGCGCGAACTCATTTTGGTTTCGAACGCGGGCCGGATCTGGGGTAGCGGCGGATTCTGGCGGATGGATGCCCGGCCCGGTGCCGTGCCCCGGCCGATCTGGTTCGAAGAAACCACCTGGAAGGGCCGGCCCGATTGGTCCCGTGACGGGAAGCGGGTCGTCTACAGTTCCTATCTCGGCCGCCAGTGGAATCAGCTCTGGCTGATGACCGGCGAAGGCGGCGATCCATTTCAGTTGACGTACGGAAGCTTCGACGTCACCAATCCGCGCTGGTCGCCTGATGGGACCAAGATCGCGTTCATCAGCAACCGCACGGGAAATACGGCGCTCCAGGTGATCTCGGTGCCGGGCGGCGACATTACGACCGTGGCGGCCCGGATTCGGCGCTATCGGACCAATGCCGTGCCGCTCACGATTTCGGTCGTGGACAGAACCGGCCGGCCGATAGCGGCCCGGGTTTCGGTCACCGGTCCGGACGGCCGGGGCCATTTTCCCGAGGATGCCTGGGCCCACGCCGACGACGGCTTCGACCGGGCCGATCGCCGGTTCGAGTTCACCTATTTCCATAGTGCCGGTTCCAGCCGACTCGATCTGCCTGCGGGCCGGTACATCGTGGAGACGACCAAGGGGCTCGAGTACGCTCGCGAGGTGGACACCGTCACGGTCACCGGCCGGCCCGCCGCTCATCGAGTCCGGCTCCGGCGGCTGATCGATTTCCCGGCTCAGGGATGGTACAGCGGCGATCTCCACGCCCACATGAATTACGGCGGCCACTACCGGAACACGCCGGCGCGACTCCGATTCCAGGCCGAGGCCGAGGATCTGCACGTGGTAGAGAATCTGGTGGTGAACAAGGAGGCCCGGGTTCCGGACATCGAGTACTTCGGGGCCGCGCTTGATCCGGTGTCGACGGCCACCACCCTGATCAAGCACGATCAGGAATACCACACCAGCTATTGGGGCCACTCCAGTCTGCTCGGCTTGACCCGGCATTTCGTGATGCCGGCCTATGCCGGCTATACCAATACCGCGGCCGCCAGCCTGTTTCCGCATAACACCAAGGTGTTCGAGGTGGCCCGATCCCAGGGCGGTATCACCGGCTACGTCCATCCGTTCGAATCGGTCCCCGACTTTTCCAAGGGTGAGATCACCACGATCGGATTTCCGGTCGATGCGGCGTTAGGTAAAATCGACTACCTCGAAATCGTCGGCTTCAGCGATCACTTGGCAACCGCCGAGATCTGGTACCGGCTGCTCAATACCGGGATCAAGCTTCCGGCGGGGGCCGGGACCGATGCGATGGCCAACTACGCGTCCCTCCGCGGCCCCGTCGGCATGGGGCGGGTGTTCGTCCAAAGCGGAACCCTCGACTACCGGCGCTGGCTTGCGGCCTTGAAGGCTGGCCGGACCATGGTCAGCAACGGCCCGCTGCTCACCTTTACGCTGGGCGGACAGGCAATCGGGAGCACGTTTAAGCTGCCCGCGGGCCGCCACCGGCTCGTGGCCAGGTTGGCGCTCCGGTCGATCGTCGAGGTCGACTCCCTCCAGGTGATTCAAAACGGGCGGGTGGTGCACTCGGTCGATCTCGGTGCCTCCCGCACCTCCGCCGACGCCACCGTGAGCCTGACCGTGGAGCAGAGCAGTTGGTTCTCGGTCCGGGCGTTCTCGCGCCGGGCCCGCCATCCCACGCTCGACATCTATCCGTTCGGAACCACCAGCCCGATCTACGTCGAAGTGGGCGGGACCCCGATCTGGTCGGCGGCCGACGCCGGATACTTCCTCCAGTGGCTCGATCAGTTGGTTCCGCAAGTCGAGCGTCACCCCGGCTGGAATTCCGCAGCCGAACGAGATGAGGTCCTGGCCGACATCGCGCGGGCCCGGGCGGTCTTCAGTTCCCCTCCGGGCGGCGCCCGACGACCGTGACGGTAGGCACGGTCAGCATCGCTCGCGGGCTGTCCAAGCTCGGGGTGTGCTCGCGTGCCGAGGGCGAACGATTGGTGGAGGCCGGGCGCGTCACCGTGGGCGGCCGGGTCGTTCGGGAGATCGGGCACCGGGTCCGGCCCGAAACCGACGTGATTGCCATCGATGGGGTGCGGGTCGGCCGGGTTGACCGGGTCTATCTGGCGCTCAACAAGCCTCGGGGATTGGTCACCACTCGCGACGACCCGGGAGGCCGCCCCACCATCTACCAGTGCCTGACCGACAACTCACTGCCGTTCGTCGGTCCGGTCGGCCGGCTCGATAAAGCCAGCGAGGGCCTCTTGCTGTTGACCAACGACACCCGGTGGTCGGCCCGGCTCCTCGATCCGGTCTCCCATGTCGACAAGACTTACCACGTGCAAGTGCGCGGCCTGATCGATGAGACCGTGGTTGCGGCCGTGGCGGCGGGTGTCGTCGAGCGGGCCTCCGGCGAACGGCTCAGCGTGAAACAGGTCACGCTGCTTCGGGTTGGTTCGCGAAGCAGCGCTTGGCTCGAGATCGTTCTCGATGAAGGAAAGAACCGCCACATCCGGCGCCTGGTGACCGAGCTCGGGTTGGAAGTGCTTCGGTTGGTCCGGGTGGCGATCGGCCCCTTGGCGTTAGGCGCTTTGGCCAAGGGGGCCTGGCGGATGCTGACGACCGATGAAGTGCGGAGTCTCGCCGAGGCGGGTAGCGGCGTCAGCCCGCCACGACCCCCTGTTCGATAAGCCGGTCGATGTCGGCGCTGGACCGGCCGAGGAGTTCATGAAGGATGTCGCGGGTGTGTTGCCGGTGGAGTGGGGCGGGGGAACCCACCCGTCCGCTGGTTTCGCTGAACTTGATCGGCGCGCCGGTCACTTTGGTTGGGCCGGCGACCGGATGGTCGACCGTGGGAAACATGTCCCGCTCGGCCGGCTGGGGATCAGCCGCCACCTCCGCCAAGGTGTTGACCAACGTGCATGGTACGCCGTGGCGGTCGAGGATCTCGAGCCACTCGGCGGCCGGCCGGCGCCGAAAAATCTCGGTGATCAGAGACTCCAGGACCGACCGGTTCTCGATCCGGAGCGCGTTGGTGCGAAACCGGGGATCGTCCGTGAGATCGGGGCGTCCGAGCGCCGGACCGAATGCCTGCCAGAGTTTCTCGCTCGCGACCGCGATGCCGATGGAGCGGTCCTGAGTCGGAAAGCAGGCGTAGGGAACAATGGTGCCGAAGGCGGTGCCCCTGGGGATTGGCGAGACTCCTGACCCGAACAGATTCGCGAATGACGACGCCATCGCGGAGATCATCCCGTCGAGCATCGCGACGTCCACCTGTTGTCCCCGCCCGGTCTGGTCCCGGGTTCGAAGCGCCATCAGAACCCCGATCAACGCGAACATCCCAGCCGTCACGTCAGCCACCGAATGCCCGCAGCGTACCAAATCGCCGGCTTCGGTTCCGGTCATGCTGATCAGCCCCGAGGCGGCTTGGAGGATCAGGTCCATGGCCGGTCCGTCCCGCCGGGGCCCGGTCTGGCCGTAACCCGAGATCGAACAGTAGATCAGCCGCGGATTGATGATCCGGGCCGTATCGTAGCCGAGCCCGAAGCGGTCCATCGTGCCGGGCCGGAAGTTCTCGATCAGGATGTCGGCCTTAGCGATCAACTCGCGGCAGAGCTCGACGCCCCGGGGATCTTTGAGGTCGATCGCAATGGCCTCTTTCCCGGTGTTGATGCCCAGAAAAAACGACGCGTCGGCGCCGCTGAACGGAGGGCCCCAGGTCCGTCCCATGTCGGTGGTGTCGGTGCCTTCGACCTTGATGACCCGGGCGCCGTAGGTGGCCATCAGCATGGTGCAATACGGGCCGGCCAGAGCGTGACTCAGGTCGAGGACGAGCAGCCCGTCGAGGGGAAGCGGTGGCATGATCACCTAAGATACCGTTCGTCGCTTCAGCCGGGGAATCCCCGCCGGGGATGGTAGATTACCCGGTCCTTATTATTCGGAGTTGCCATGATCCGTCCCGGTGTTTCGATTGCCACCTTCGTTCTGGCCGGCTCGGCGCTCGCCGCCCAGCCGGGGTCCGGGAACCGGAGCGTGACGATTCAGCCGGGTGAATCCTGCCCGCCGGGCATGACGGAGATCAGGCCGCGCAATTGTCAGGCTCCGACCCTCCCGTTGCCGAGCATCTTGGACTACCGGCCCCGGTCGACGTTGAAAGCGCCGGCGCACTCGGTTCCGAAGGCCAAGTATCCGGCCATCGACTTCCACGGCCACCCCACCAGCCAGCTCGGCAGCGCCGAGGAGCTCGTTCAGCTGGGGGCGGCGCTCGATGAGATCAACGTCCGGCTGATCGTGGCGGCCAATAACGTGACCGGCGAGAGTCTCAAGAAACAGGTCGCACTGGTTCAGGCGTCGGCGGCGATGAAAGACCGGGTTCGTTTTCTGACTGGAATCGACCTCAGGAATGTTGGGCCGGGGTGGGCCGAGCGGGCGGTGGGGCAGCTCGAAGCGGACGTGGCCGCGGGTGCGGTGGGCATCGGTGAGGTTGGCAAGGGCTTCGGCCTCTCGTCCAAGAAGGCCGACGGGTCCCGTCTTGCCCTCAACGACTCGGCGCTCGATCCGATCTTTGAGACCGCGGCCCGGCTCAAGCTGCCGGTGTTCATTCACACCGCCGACCCAGAGGAGTTCTGGCAGCCCATCGATTACCAGAACGAGCGCTGGCTCGAGCTCGCGTTGTTCTCGAGCCGTCGCTATTCGCCGGACGAGTTTCCGGCGTTCGAGCAACTGATGACGGAACGCGACAATCTGCTCCGGCGGCATCCGAAGACGACCTTCGTCATCGCCCATATGGGCTGGCATGCCAACGACCTTGGCCGGCTCGGGAAACTGATGGAGGAGCTCCCGAACGTGCACACCGAGGTCGGTGCGGTGCTCTACGACATCGGCCGACAGCCCCGGGCGGCCCACGACTTCTTCGTCAAGTTCCAGGATCGGATCTTGTTCGGCAAGGACAGTTTCCAACCCGAGGAGTATCCGTACTACTGGCGCGTCTTCGAAACCCGGGACGACTACTTCGACTACTATCGGCCGTACCACGCGACTTGGAAACTCTACGGCATCGATCTGCCGGACGCCGTCTTGAAGAAAGTGTACTTTGCCAACGCGCTCCGGATCACCTCCCGGTTGCCACAGTCGGGTTGGCCGAAGTAATGCGGGCCCCGAGTCCGGTCGGCCTATTACTGGCGGTGCTCGGGCTCAGCGGCTGCGTCCCGGAGCCCACCTATGACTTGGTGCTCGCCGGGGGCCGGGTCATGGATCCCGCGTCCGGCCTCGACTCGGTGCGCCACGTTGGAATCCTCGGCGACAGCATCGCCGCCATCTCAGCGAACCCGCTTCGGGGCACCCAGGTTGTCGATGTGGCCGGCTTGGTCGTCGCCCCCGGGTTCATCGACCTCCACGCCCACGGCCAGACCCAGGGCGACATGGAGATCCAGGCCCGGGACGGCGTCACCACGGCGCTCGACATGGAAGCGGGGGTCTTTCCGGTGGCCAAGTGGTATGCCTCCCGGGAGGGCAAGTCGCCCCTCAACTACGGAGCGACGGTCGGGCACCGGGCCGTGCGGGTCTTCGTCTTTCACAACGGCCTCGAAGTGGGCCACGGCCCCACGAATCCCGGCGCCACCGCCGGCCTCGGCCCGCTCCCCGCCGGCGCCAACCAGCCGGCCACCGACGCAGAGATCGTGGCCCTCGAAGCCGCCCTCGGCCGGGGCCTTGACGAGGGAGCGTTAGGTGTCGGCTTTGGGGTCAATTACTCGCCGGGTGCCACCGCCGAGGAAATCGAGCGATCGTTCAAAGTGGCCGCGGATCGGGGGGCGGCGGTCTTCGTTCACACCCGGGCCTTTGGCATCGGGGCCATCCGCGAGGCCATCGGGGCCGCCCGGGCCGCGGGCGCCGGTCTCCACCTGGCTCACATCGGCAGCAGTTCGCTCGGCGATATCTCCGAGGCTCTCGCGCTGCTCGACTCGGTCCGCGTCGCCGGCCAGGATGTGACCACCGAGGTTTATCCCTACACCGCCGGGTCGACGCGGCTCGAGTCCGCGATGTTCAATCCCGGCTGGCAGAGCAACCTCCGGCTCGACTACGGCGATCTGGCCTGGCCGCTGACCGGGGAACGGCTGACCGCCGCGAGCTTCGAACGGTACCGCCGCCAAGGCGGCTGGGTCGTGATCCACATGATGAAGGAAGCAAACGTCGCGAAGGCCATCGCCCATCCGGGAATCATGATCGCGAGTGACGGGGTGCCGTTCGTGAACGAAACCGGCCATCCCCGCGGGGCCGGGACCTATGCCAGGATCCTCGGCCGGTACGTCCGGGAAAACCAAGCGCTCACCTTGATGGATGCGCTGGCCCGGATGACCATCCTTCCCGCCCGCCGGCTCGAGGTCCGGGTGCCCGCCATGGCGCGGAAAGGCCGGCTGGCGGTCGGCGCCGATGCCGACATCACGATCTTCGACCCCGCCACCGTCGCCGACCGGGCCACCTTCGCCGAGCCGACCCTCCGTTCCGCCGGGATTCCGCATGTCCTGGTCAACGGTACTTTCGTGGTTCGCGACGGCCAGCTCGTAGCGAAGGCCATTCCGGGACGGCCGGTCCGAGCGCCACTCAAGCCCTAAGGTGGCCAATGCCGGGGCCACGCTCCGGGCTGGCTTCACGACCGTTCGCGATGTCGGGACCTACCGGGGCGGCATCGACGTCTCACTCTGGAATGCCATCGACCAGGGGCAGGTGCCGGGGCCGCGCATGGCGGTGGCCGGCCCCTGCGTGACCAAGCCCGGCGGCGGCGGGGAGGTGACCGGACCTCCGAACGGGGCTTTTGCCCCGCCGGAGTTCCGGCTCGGCGCGGCGGCAAGCCCCGAAGAGGTTCGGGCTCCGGTGGCCGAGATTCTGGGTCGGGGAGCCAATTTTATCAAGGTGATCGCCACCGGAGCCGTCCTGACGGTGGGCACCGATGTCGGCGCCATGGAGTGCTCCGAAGCCGCGCTCCGAGCCGGGGTCCGCTCGATCGAGCATGGATCGCTGCTCGATGACGAGGGCATTGCCCTGATGGCCGAGCGGGGCACCTGGTTGGTGGCCGACATTTACAACGGTGACTATATCAAGGTCATCGGCCGGCGGGACCATTGGCCCGAGGAAACCCTCCGGAAGAACGACGAAACCACGGAGACCCAGCGGGCCACCTCCCGGAAAGCGGTAGCGGCGGGCGTCAGAATCGGGTATGATGCCGACGTCGGCGGATATCCTCACGGGGAGAACGCCAAACAATTCCAGTACATGGTACGCTACGGCATGACTCCAATGCAGGCCATCCAGTCCGCGACCATCGAGGCCGCGCGACCGATGGGGTGGGAGGAACGGGTCGGGTCGATGGCCGTCGGCAAGTGGGCCGATCTTGTTGCAGTCCGCGGGCATCCTATTCAAGACATTTCGATTCAAGACATTTCGACTCTCGAGCAGGTCGATATCGTCATCAAGGGTCGGTCAATCCCTCGAAACGGGGAAACAAGCGATGAGCAGTGCACGGCGAGTATTCGGTCTGGCGGCGGGGTTGTGGCTTAGCTTGGCGTCGGGTGCGGTGGCGCAGGCGGGTCTGATTCGCGGCAAGGTGGTCGACTCGGTCGGCGCCAGCGTGAGCGGCGTGATCATCTCGGACGTCCGCGCCGAAGTGCTGCTCGGCCGGTAGCAATGCCCAAGTCGTTTGGGGGCCAGACCATGTGGGGCCCCCTCAAGCGAGTCGTCGTCAGACGGCCGGATCAGGCGTTCGGCAACGCCGATCCGGCCCGATGGCATTACACCGCCCGCCCGGAGATGGTGGCGGCCTGCGCCGAACATCAGGCGTTCGTTGAGACGCTGATGCGAAGCGGCGCCGAGATCATCTGGCACGATGAACCGCTGGCCGATCACGCCGATGCCATCTTCTGCCACGACCCGGTGCTGGTGGCGGATGTGGGCGCCATCCAGCTCCGGATGGGCAAGCCGCTCCGCCGCGGCGAAGAAGCGGCCCTCGGGCTGACCCTCAAGAAAGCCGGCGTTCCGACGGTGGCCCGGCTCGAGGGCGATGCCCTGGCCGAGTCGGGCGATTTGATGTGGATCGACGAGAAAACCCTGGCGGTCGGCATCGGATACCGGACCAACTACGCCGGAGTGGCCGCGCTCCGGCACGCGCTCGGTGCTGGGGTCGCCATCATAAACGTCGAGCTGCCCTACTACACCGGGCCGGATGCCTGCCTCCACTTGATGTCGATGATCAGCATGGTCGACCGCGACTTGGCAGTGGCCTATCCGGGTCTCTTGCCGGTCTCGTTTGTTCAAATACTCGAACGCCGGAACATCCGGCTGGTCGAAGTGCCCGACTCCGAGTTTCGGACCATGGGCACCAATGTGCTGGCGCTGGCCCCTCGCCAGTGCCTGATGCTCGAAGACAATCCGGTCACTAAGAACCGGCTCGAAGCCGCAGGGTGCACGGTGTCGACCTATCGCGGCCGTGAGTTGTCTCTGAAGGCCGAGGGAGGCGCTACCTGTCTTACCCGGCCGTTGTTGCGGCTCTAGTTGCCCGATGAACCTCCTCCAGGGTAATTCGATGGACCTCATCCGCACGATCCCAGTCCTGTTGGTTGCCCTCGCTCCCCTGACCGTGTCGGCCCAAGCCCGCCGGGCTCCCGTGCCGCCGCCAGTACCGGCACCGCTCGAGCAACCGGCGGCGTTCAAGGCCCTCAAGTTTCGGTCGGTGGGCCCCTTCGACGGCGGGCGGGCATCGCGGGCCGTCGGTGTCCCGGACGATCCGACGACGTACTACATGGCCACCGCGTCGGGCGGCGTGTGGAAGTCGGTCGATGGCGGCATCAGCTGGGCGCCGATCTTCGACGATCAATCGACGGCGTCGATCGGGTCGATCTCCGTGGCGCCGAGCGATCGGAACGTCGTCTATGTCGGGTCGGGTGAGGCCAATGTTCGGGGCAACACCACCCCGGGTAACGGGATCTACAAGTCGACGGATGCCGGCAAGACTTGGAGCCACGTGTGGAAGCAGGAGGGCCAGATCGGGACCATGGCCGTCCATCCGCGGAATCCTGATATTGCCTATGCCGCGGTGCTCGGGCGGGCGTTTGTGGCCAATCCGGAACGCGGCGTCTACCGGACCCGGGACGGCGGCGTCACCTGGCAGCAGGTCCTCAAGAAAGACGACCGGGCCGGCGCATCCGACGTCGCGATCGATCCGAGCAATCCCAATATCCTCTACGCCGGGTTCTGGGAAATGCGCCGGTATCCGTGGGACATGACCAGCGGCGGTCCCGGGAGCGGGCTCTACCAGTCCCGGGACGGCGGCGATACCTGGAAACAACTCACCGGATCCGGACTGCCTAACGGAACCTGGGGCAAAGTCGGGGTGGCTGTGGCGCCGTCGGACGGCCGCCGGGTCTATGCCCTGATCGAGGCCGATAGCGGCGGCCTGTTCCGGTCCGACAACGGGGGCGACTCCTGGACCCGGATCAGCGCCTCTCGTCTGGTCCGGCAGCGGGCCTGGTACTACTCCACCTTGACCGTGAACCCGACGAACCCCGACGAGGTCTGGTTTCCCCAGGTTCCGATGGTCAAGACCATTGACGGCGGCAAGACCCTCACGTTGGTGGACGGGATTCCCCACGGAGACAATCACGATCTCTGGTTCGACCCGACCAACCCCAAGCGGATGATCGTGGCCAACGACGGCGGCGTCGCCATCAGTGTCAACGGAGGCGATTCATGGTTGGGCGTCCGGCCGGCCATTGGCCAGTGCTACCACATTGCCGCCGATAACCGCGACCCATATCACGTCGCTTGTGCTCAACAAGATCTTGGCACGGCCCAAGGACCCAGCAATAGTCTGAGCCGGGGCGGCATCGGCGCCAGCCTCTGGCATGACGTCGGGGGTGGCGAAGCCGGTCATATCGTGTCGAAGGCGGACGATCCGGACGTCGTGTTTGCCGGAGAATACCTCGGCATCATCACCTACTACGATCACAAGACCGGCCAATCGCGAAACGTCTCGGCCTACCCCGAGAACCCGAGCGGACACGGCCCCGCCGATTTCCAGTACCGGTTCCAATGGACGGCGCCGATCGCCCCGTCGCCCAACGATCCGAACGTGATCTATCATGCCGCGCAGGTCTTGTTCAAGACCGCCGACGGCGGCCAATCGTGGACCGCCATCAGCGGCGACCTGACCCGGAACGACAAGTCGAAGCAACAATGGGCCGGCGGCCCGATTACCGGAGACAATACCGGCGTCGAATTCTACTCGACCATTTTCGCGGTGGCCGAGTCGCCCAAGGAAAAGGGACTGATTTGGACCGGCAGCGACGATGGCTTGGTCCAGGTGACGCGGGATGGCGGGAAAACTTGGAAAAACGTGACCGCCGCCATGTCCGGATTCCCCGAGTGGGGCACCGTCAGCATCATCGAACCCTCGCCGCATGACGCCGCGACGGCCTACGTGGTCGTGAAGAAGTACCGCTTGGGCGACAACGCGCCCTACCTCTACAAGACCTCCGACTACGGCACCACCTGGAACCGACTCGACGGCTCGCTCGCCCGCGACATCTTCCTCCATTCCGTCCGGGAGGACCCCGCCAAGCGAGGATTGCTCTATCTCGGTACCGAAAAGGGCGTGATGTTCTCGTGGGACGACGGGGCCACCTGGCGCCCCCTCCGGCTCAACCTCCCGACCGTTCAAGTCGCCGACCTCGTGGTCAAGGACAACGACCTGGTGCTCGGGACCCACGGCCGGGGGATCTGGATCCTCGATGACCTGACCCCGATCCGGCAGTGGACCGATGCCATTGCGGCCAAGTCGCTTTACCTGTTCCCTCCGGTTGCCGGGACCGCCTGGCGGCGACGGGGCGGCACCGGTGAGCGACAAGCCGGCCAGAATCCCCCGGCCGGCGTGGTCCTGACGTACTACCAGAAGGACGAGGCCAAGCTTCCCGTCACCCTGCAGATTCTCGATAGCCGGGGGACCGTGGTTCGGTCGATGAGCAGCGTCCCGAAGCTGAAGGACGACCACAGCGAGTACGAGTCAGCACCCAAAGGCGAACTCGAAACCGGCGCTGGTTTCCACCGGGTGGCGTGGGACTTCTCGATGGAAGGGGCCCGCCGGATCAAAGGCGGGAAGATCGACACCGGCGATCCGGCGATTCCTCCGCAGGCGCCACCGGGAACCTACACGGCCCGCCTGACCGCCAATGGAGTGACCGAGACCACGTCGATCACGTTCCGGCCCGACCCCCGGGTCAAGGTAAAAGACGCCGATCGGAACGCGCAGTTGGCCTTCGGCAATGAGCTCCGCGATGCCCTCAACCGAATGGCTGACGCGGTCAATCAGCTCAAGGACCTTCGAACCCAGCTCGGGGATCGGAACGCTGCGCTCGCCGGCAACAACGCCGCGAAAGATCTGGTCGGTCTGGCCGGTGCGCTGATCACCAAGTTCGACTCCCTCGAGGCCCGGATCCACAACCCCGCCGCCGAAGTGACCTACGACATCCTAGCCTTCCGAGGCGGAGCCCGCCTCTACTCGAGGCTCGTGCCCCTCTACATGTGGGCCGTCGACGGCGACGGCGCCCCAACCCAAGGCATGAAGGACGTCTACGCCGGCCAGCGCCAGGAACTCGACGGCTACCTCGCCGAGCTCCGCGTCCTGATCGACCGCGACCTAGCCGCCGTCAACGCCCGCGCCGCCCAACTCGGCATCACCCACATCATCCCCCCCACCCCCACTCCCACCCCCGTCCCCTAAGCCGAGCGCCGAGCGCCGAGAGCCGAGTGCCAAGTATGTGGATCACCACCGTCCCGATGACCGAAGCGAGCGCCGAACTCCAACGCGCCGTCGAAGACCAGATGGGCCTCTACCCTGCCGAATACAACCGCCCGGTCCACCCGACCGGCGGCGGCACCTCCGGCATCGTCGCGTCGCATAGCCTGATTCCGGGGGCGTTGAAACACGCGTTCTCAACGTTCGGGGCGCTGATGGATCCCGAGCTGCCGCTCAGCCGGCGTCACCACGAACTGATCGCCACCATGGTGTCGGTCACCAATCGGTGCCGGTATTGAATTGACTCGCACGCAGAGTTTCTGCGTCGGGTTACCCTGGATGAGAGCCTGATCGCCGCGGTCACCGCCGACTACACGACGGCGCCGCTCACCGATGCCGAGCGGGTGATGGTCGATTACGTCGTGCAGATCACCAAGGACGCCACCAAGGTGACGCCCTCGCACCACGAGCAGCTTCGGGCGGCTGGATTCGATGACCGAGGCATTCTTCAAATCACCCTGATCGCGTCCTGGTTCAACTACATCAACCGGGTGGCGGATGCCCTCGGCTTGGGACGAGACTAGCCGAGGAGGGGCGTGATATCCGCTTCGATCTCCTCGGGCGTCTGCTTCGAGGCGTAACGCTCGAGCACCGTGCCGTCCGCGTCGACGAGGAACTTGGTGAAGTTCCACTTGATCGATTCGGTGCCCAGAATCCCCTTCTGGGCCGACTTGAGATACTGAAAGAGCGGATGGGCCTGGTCGCCGTTGACGTCGATCTTGGCGAACATCGGGAACGTCACGTCGTATTTGGTCCCGCAGAACTGCATGATCTCCGCATCGGTTCCCGGCTCTTGATTGGCAAACTGGTCCGACGGGAAGCCGAGGACGGAAAAGTTCTGGCCCTTGTACCGGCGGTAGAGGGCTTCGAGTCCCTTGTATTGGGGTGTGAAGCCGCACTTGCTGGCCACATTCACGATCAGCAGCACCCGGCCCTTGAAGTCGGCCATGGAGCGTTCCTTCCCATCGATCGTCGTGGCGGTATAGTCGTACACTGACATCGGTCATCCTTCTCGAGTGGTGAGATACAAATCCGTTCGGGCGGTTCCGGCAAGCTCCACCAGAAACGCGGCCAATCGTTCCGTCACGGCCTCCACAAACCGGACCCCTTTCGGTGCGGTTGCCGCCGCGGGGTTACCGGTCCCGGTGTCGTCGGTCACGGCTGTCCATTGCCGCGGGGTCCACGCCCACCCCTCCCGAAACGCCTGAATCGCCGATGGCCGGGCGATGCCGGGGCCGGCCGTCTTGAGCGGCTGCACCAACCCGGGCGCCAGGTGCAGCATGACGCTGGTCTCGAGTTCACCGGCGTGATCGCCCGGCTCGACGAAGAACGGTCGGGGATCGACGACCGCATACCAATTGACCTGACACAGCAGGACCGAAGTGCCCGCCGAAAGCTCCCGAATGATCTGCCGAAAATCGTTGCCCCCGTGCCCGTTCAAGATCACCAGCTTCTCGATCCCGTGCTGCTCGAGACTTGGCAAGAGGTCCCGGAGGATCGCGGCTTGCGTGCTGGGATTGAGGTTCAAACAGAACGGAATATCACGCTGACCGGACTGGACCCCGAACGGGACGGTCGGGAGTACCAGGACCTTGGCGCCGGCCTCGGACGCCCGGCCCGCGGCGAGCGCGGCAATGGCCTCGCATTGGATGGTGTCGGTGGCGTAGGGAAGGTGCCGGTTATGAGCCTCGGTGGCTCCCCACGGTAGCACTGCCACCTGATACCGGGTGGTTTTGACGGTTGCCCAAGTGGAATCGGCGAGGAGGTACGGTCGGCTCATGGCCCGCCAAGATCGCCGCTTGGGGCTGCTCGGGCAACTCGGACCAAATTGGACGGGGGGCCCGAAAGTTGCATAATGGCCGGTCAAAACCAGGCTAGTCTAGGGGCATGCGGCCCCAAGATCCAGTGCGAACGAGGAGGACAACTCCGTTTGCGACGTCGAGGTGCGCGGCTGAAAGTTGCTGTTCTTGTTGGGATTGCGCTGCTAAGCGTCGGCTCGGCATCGGCCCTGTCCGGCCAGGCCAGCTCGTTCGAGTCATACTTCCATCGCGTCATTGATCGGGACGCCGGTTTACCGGAAACCCAGATCAATGCGGTGGCCCAAACCGCCGACGGCTACCTCTGGCTCGGCACCCGCCGGGGGCCGGTGAGGATGCGCTCCTCGGCCCGACGTTGGCCAAGCCCTTTACGAGAGCCGACCTGGCGGACGCCGTCCGCCGCCGCTTGGACCGGGCCCCGTCACCCCCGACCGCGTCGCGCTAGCGGGTCCACATCACGATCGCACCGCAGCTGTTGTCCCGGTACTCCGGGGGAATCAACGTCTGCCGCTGGTACACTTCGATGGCTTCGATGTCCGATGGCGTGATCAGCGGCAGCACCTCGCCGACGTTGCCGGTCATCTTCTGCCCGTCGATCCAGACACTCACGTTGAACGACGGGCAGTTGAGGAACGACACGTTCTCGGGCTCTCCCGGCGCGATAAAGCTCGACCGGACGCCGGGAATTCCCCGCAGCAGTTCGGAAATCCTCCCGGCCGCGAGCTTGTCGATCTCTTCGCGGGTCAGGAACTTGCCGACCCGTTTGGACCGCCTCCGGTAGAACTCATCGTACTTGGCCGTGTTGGCGTACTGGGGCGGCTTGCCGTACTTCCCGATGACCAGGATATCCCCGAGGAACTGAGGCAACCGGCGAATCGCGATCTTGCCGTCCCACTGCTGGCCCCCCGCCAGCCGGATCGTGAAGTACTGGGCCTTGTATCCCACCTTCCGGACCCGTGCGATCTGAAGCCCCGGCGGCAGGCCGTCCATGAAGAACCGGCCGGTGCGGTCGCTTTGGGTCTGGAACTCCGTGCCCATGATCAGGACTTCGGCCTCCGGCACCGGATAGCCCAGGGTGTCGGTGACCTGCCCTTCGATCCGGGCGACTCGTTCGCGGATCGCCCGTTCTTGGACGACGATCGCCTGGGCGGTGGCCACCCGGTCCGTCGTGTCGACGGTGGGTGTGACCCCGACGACCTCCGCGCCAACCTCGCGAAAGTGGCGAAACCTCCCGCGGGCCGGATCGACGACCGGCGTTCGTTGGTACCAGAACCGGGTGACCCAGAATCCGGCTTCCGACCGATGGAACTCCGCCGAGCCGCCCAGACGATCCGGGCGCCACTCGGCCGGGGCGCCGGTGAACCGATAGTCGATGACCTTGAGCTCTCGAGAGAGCGGATCGAGCCACATCGTCCCGGCCACGTCGACCCGGTCGGATGCCGCCGGCTCGAAGCGGAGGCCGACGAATCCGGACCGGTTGTCGATCCCGCTGACGATGCCAAAACAATGAGAGGTCGTGAACTCGGGCGACAGGAATACCGTGAGGTCCGGCGTGGACCAGAGGTTCTCAGCCCGGACCAGGTAACCAACCCGGGCTCGCTCGGCAGGTGATGCCGTCTGGGCCGGCCGGTTGGCTGAGTCGAGGAGGGTGTTGAGTTCCTCCGACTCGATTTTGAGCGAACCGGACACCACCCGTTCGAAGGCGGCCAGGCTTTGGGTCGTCACGGCCCGGTCTTCGGTCGCCTCCACGGTCCGGAGCATCACCCTGGCCTGGGCCCAGTGAAGGGCGACGGCCTCGGTGATGCCGGGAGTCCGGCACGACGCGGGCACCGGCACCAGCCGGGTCGGGAATCCGGCCCGGCGGGCCGCGTGGCCGATCGTTAGGCTGTCGAGAACCGGAGTGACGGCAACCGTGGCGGTCGTGTCGGCAAAACCGGGCCGTTCGACCCGAAGGAGGTAGGACCCCGCTGGCGCCATCAGCCGGACCCGGCCGAAATCGCTGGTGACTCCGCGGGCGGCGTTGGACCCATCGGCCCGTTCGAGCGACACCAGGACCCCGACGGCCAGGTTCGGCCCGCCGGGCTCAGAAACCCGGACCCGGATTTCTTGGGCTGATAACCAGCCGGCGCCCCCGAGAACGGCAAAGGCGACTCGGGCGGCTCGAACGATTGCGGGGTTCATGGCGTTCCGAATCTAGCCACCCGAAGGCCCTGCGGCGCGATCCCGATTCGAAACGGCGGAAACCCAAAGCCGAGCTCGCCGTCGATCTCGAAATGCTGCGGGCCGTCGGTCTGAATCTCGAGCCGCTGGACCGGCCGGCTGGTCACCGCCGGGTGGTTGAGGTGCCCGCCCCAGTAGATCTTCGGGAAGACTCCGAGCATCCCCAGCCGGGACACCCGGCTGAACCACACCAGATCGAGGTGCCCGTCGTCGACCTTGGCCGCCGGCGAAATCCGCATCCCGGCACCGAAGGTCGGGCCGTTGGTGACCGAGATCAGTCGGCACGGCCCCGGATCGACGGTGTCATTATCAATCGTGAACCGGGCCCCGATTGCGTGGTGGCGAGCCATGGCGCGAAGGGCGCCAAGGCAATAGCTGAGGGGGCCGCCGAGCCGTTTCCCTTCCCGGACCACGATCCCGAGGACGTCGGCGCTGACCCCGAGGGTGAACGAGTTGCCGAACCAGACGCTCCGCGCTCGTCCGTCCGCATCGCGATATTCGAGGCGGCCGACATCGATCGCGACCGGCCGATAGCTCCGGTAGGCGGCAACCGGACCCGTTCCGGTCCGCGGAACGCCCATCGTTCGCGCCAAGTCGTTGCCCGATCCGATCGGAATCCACCCCATCGTCGCCACGGCGGGTCCGTCCTCCAGTAGGCCGTTCAAGACCTCGTGCGAGGTTCCGTCCCCGCCGGCCGCCAAGACCAGCCCGTCGTGACGGCGGAGCTCGGCCGCGATTCGCCGGAGGTCGCCCGCGGCTCGGCTTTCGTGAACCTGGAGCGCGGGGAAGATCTCCCGGACCGCCGGCCCGAGCTCCCGCCACCGCCTCCGGCCCCGGCCATCGCCGCTCGCGGGGTTGAGCAGGACATGGACTTCCATGGCTCCGATCCGCCTAACGTCCGAGCTCGAGATCGAGGAGAACCTTCTTTCGCTCGAGCCCGCCTCCGTATCCCCGGAGCCCGCCCGCCCGTTCGATGACCCGGTGGCAGGGAATCATGAGGGGGTCCCCCGGATCACCAAGGGGATCTCGAACCGGCGCCGGGTTCCCGCGAAGTACTCCGCCAGTTCGGCGGTGATCCGGTCGAGCATCGAATGGCGGCCGAACTCGGTCGCTCCGAATAATCGCCGCAGGGCGGCCAGTTGGGGATCGAGCCGCGCGGGGTCGCTGAATTCGAGCAACACCAGCCCCGCGTCCGTCACGCCGGCGGTCAACGGGCCGACGGTGGAGTCGATGACCGTTACGGTGACGGGGGAAGAACCCATGGCTCAAATCTAGTCGGCTATCTAGCTTCTGATCGGCTCTCCCCGGTTCTCAGTTGCCACTGCTTCTCGTCGATTGGACAATCCCCGCATGAGGGCAACGAAGGCGGTCGTCTTGGCCCGCGGACTCGGCAGTCGGATGCGCCGCCCGACCCCTGACGTCGTCCTGACACCGGACCAGGACCTCATCGCAAACCAAGGCCTCAAAGGCCTGGTGTCGGTCGGGCGCCCGCTGCTCGACTACGCCCTGTCGAGCCTGGCCGACGCCGGGATCGAACAGGTCTGCCTAGTGGTTGGCCCCGAGCACGACCCCATCGTCCATCGCTACCGCGACACCATCCGTCCCATCCGCCTGACCCTCACCTTCGCCATTCAGGCCAAGCCCCAAGGCACCGCCGACGCCGTCCTCGCCGCCGCCGCTTTTGTCGGTCAAGACCCGTTCCTGGTCGTCAACTCGGACAACATCTACCCGGTCGCCGCCCTGTCCGCCCTCGTATCATTAGGTGCCCCAGGCCTCATCGGCTATGCCGCCGAAGCCTTGATCGCCGAGAGCAACATCGACCCCCGGCGAATCGCCCAATTCGCCCAAATCCAAACTACCCCCGACACCTTCCTCTCCGACATCCTCGAAAAACCACCCGCCGAGCGCCGAGCGCCGAGTGCCGAGTGCCGAGTCTCAATGAACTCCTGGCGTTTCGGCCCCAAGATCTTCGATGCCTGCCAGCTCGTTACCCCGTCGCCCCGCGGTGAATTGGAACTGCAGGACGCCGTCATGATCGCGATGGCCCGGTTCGGGGAACGATTCCAAGTGGTTCCGTTTGCCGGGGGCGTGCTCGACCTGTCGAGCCGCGCCGACATTGCCGCGGTCACGGATCGGCTCCGGGACCGAGAGGTTCACCTCTGATGTCTCTCCGGGCGTCCCTCACCTGCCACGGATTCGATGCCGCCGAGGTGGCGCGGCGCCTCCCGCTGTTCACGATGACCCGGTCGGCCGGGTTCCAGGGCCGCAATTGGTATCATGTGCCGGGCCGGATCGAGGTCCTGGGCAAGCACACCGACTATGCCGGCGGCCGGAGTTTGGTCTGCGCCACCGAGCAAGGCTTCGCGGTTGGAGCGGCCCCCCGCGCCGATGGTACCGTTCGGATCATTGATGCCGTGGCCCAGGAAGTCCGGGAATTTCCGGCTGCACCCGCACTGGTTCCTCCCCGAGGCGATTGGGCCAACTATCCGATGACGGTCGTGTCCCGTCTGGTCCGGGATTTTGGCCCGAGAGTCAGCGGGTTTGATCTCGCCTTTGCCGGTGACATCCCTATCGCCGCGGGGGTCAGCAGTTCCTCGGCCCTCGTGGTCGCCGTCGCGTTGGCCGCCATCGACCTTTTTCAGTTGGAAGCGACTGAAGCATACCGGGCCAACATTGCCTCACTAGAGGACCTGGCCGGCTATCTCGGGGCGGTTGAAAACGGCCGCCCCTTTCGAGCGTTTGGTGCCACCGCCGGCGTTGGGACGGTGGGCGGGAACCAGGACCACACGTCGATTCTTTGCTCCACAGAGAATGCCCTGACTCAGGTTCGCTTTGATCCGGTCATGGTCGAGAAGCGGGTGGCCTGGCCTGACAGTTTCCGGTTCGTGATCGCCTCGAGCGGGGTCGCGGCGGAAAAGACCGGGCCCGCGTTGGAGCACTACAACGACTTGGCCCGGATGACGGAGCGGCTCCGGGTGCTGGTGGTGGGGCCCGACTCTCACTCGACGTTGGGACGGGCCATCATCGAGGGCTCTGTCGCGGGCTTGCCGGCCGGGGCCGGCGCCGATCCGGCCGACGCCCTCCGCCTCGCCCGGCGACTGACCCAACTCACCACCGAGTGCCGGTGGCTGATTCCCGGCGTGGTCGACGCGCTCGCCAAGGGGCAGTTCGGCCGGCTCGGTGAACTGGTGGCCGCGTCGCAGCACGGCGCGGAACTCGGGCTCGAAAACCAGATTCCGGAAACGATCGAGTTGGTCGAGTCAGCCCGGCGGCTGGGCGCGGTGGCCGCCTCGGCCTTTGGCGCCGGGTTCGGCGGGAGCGTCTGGGCCATGGTTCCGGTGAGCGGGGTCGAGCGGTTTACCGAAGGATGGAACGCCGAGTACCGGCGGGCGTTTCCGGACCGGGAGCTGGCCCGCTTCATCAATACCAGGCCGGCCCCCGCGGCCGGGCGGCTCGCGGGGGAAGCCTCGAGTCCTGCCTAACGTCGCAGCTTGCGGAGCAGGCGGAGGATCTCGAGATAGAGCCAGACCAGCGTGACCGTGACCGCCGTTGCAAACGCCCACTCATACGCCGCCGGAGCCCCGGCGGCGACCCCGTCTTCAATCGAACGGAAGTCGAGCAGCAAGTTCACGGCCGCCAGGCCGGTGACGAACAGACTGAACCCGATGCCGAGGGGACCACTCTCGACCAGGAACGGAATGGTGTAACCCCCGAAGAACTGGACCCCGAGCGAAATCAGGTAGAACACGAAGACGCCGCCGGTCAGTCCGACGACGATAGCCTTGAACCGGTCGGTGACCTTGATCAGGCCGGTTCGGTAGGCACCCAGCATGACCCAGAACGTTCCGGTCGTGAGCCCCACCGCCAGCATCGGCAGTCCCTTGTACTGAGTGTTGATGGCGGCCGAAATCAGGCCGAGGGCGGTCCCTTGGCACACCGCATAGAGCGGCCCGGCCCAGCTCGCCGTCAGTGGCCGAAAGGCTACCAGCAGGCTCAAACCCAAGCCCACCACCACCGAACCGATCATCGCCGGCATGAGCATCTCGACCGGGAAACGGCCGGTGCCCAACGACCACCACGCCGCGGCGCCGGTTGCCACCACCAATCCAAGGAGGATCGCGGTCTTCCGGACCGTACCGGCCACGGTCATGGGAACGGCGGATGCGACGGCCCCGGCCGAGGCCTCGATGCGGCGGAGCATCGGGTTGTGGGATGCTGTGGTGCTCGACATTGAACCACCCAGCTAGAGAATGGTGAAAACTAAGTCCGCGCTTCCCCAAAGGCATGGGCCAGTTGCAATACCCCGAAATCATCCCGGTGCCGGCCGACGATCTGGAGGCCGATCGGGTGCCCGCCCGGCCCGAAACCCGCCGGGACCGAAATTGCCGGACATCCGGTGGCCGAAATCAAGTAACAGGACTTCATCCAGTCGATATACGTGGTCATCGGAACCCCGGCGATCTCCCGGGGGTACTCGGTCTCGATGTCGAACGGCATGACCTGGGTGACCGGCAAGACCAGGAAATCGTACCGTTCGAAAAACTTCCGAACCCGGTGGTAGAGGGTCGTTCGCTGGAGCTCAGCCCGGCCGAGGTCCGGCCCCGATAAGGCCAGGCCCCGCTCGATGTTCCAGGCCACGGTGTCCTTCAACTCGGCCTTGTGCCGGGCCCAGGCGTCGTGATGGGTGGTGGCGAAGTGCCACGCCCGCAGGGTCTTGAACACGTCGTCGGCCTCGTCGACATTCGGCTCGGCCTCCTCGACCACGCATCCCAAGGCCTCGAATCGGGGTCGTTGGGCCTCGATCTGGGCGGGAATCTCCGGTTCGTAGGGCAATCCCCCAAACCGGGGCGCCCAGGCAATTCGGACCCCGTGCCAATCCCTGCCTAACGGCTCCGCGAACCGCGATCCCGGTGCCTCCAGCGCAATCGGCGACCGGGGGTCCGGGCCTGCAATGGCCGCCAGCATCAAGGCCGTGTCGGCCGCAGTTCGGGCCATCGGCCCGGGAACGCCGAGCCCCAAACCGGCCAGGCGGTCGGGCCAACTCGGCACCCGCCCCGGCGATGGCCGGAGCCCCACCACGTTGCAGAACGCGGCCGGGTTCCGGAGCGATCCCCCCATGTCGCTGCCATCGGCGATCGGGACCATGCCCGCCGCGAGCGCGACGGCTGAGCCGCCGCTTGAACCGCCGCAGGTCTTGGTCCGATCGTACGGATTCCGGGTGGCGCCGAACACCGGATTGAAGGTGTGAGACCCGGCTCCCCATTCCGGCGTGTTGGTCTTGCCGACCGAAATGGCGCCGGCCGCCTTCAAACGCTCGACGATCAACGCGTCCGCCGCCGGGATCTGGGTCGCGTAGAGTGGCGAGCCATAGGTCGTGCGGATCCCGCGGGTGTCGAACAAGTCCTTGTGAGCCACCGGCAGTCCGTGCAACAACCCCAGGGGCTCGTCCCGAGCTTGCCGTTCGTCCGCCAAGGCGGCCGCCGTCATCGCCGACTCGGCCACGAGGGTCACGATCGCATTCAGGTCCGGATTGGTCCGTTCGATCCGGGCGAGGTGAGCGGCCATCACGTCTCGCGCTGAGAGTTCGCGGCGGGCGATCCGGTTGCGAAGCTCAATCGCGGTTAGATCACAGAGCGGCTCGGTCATCGGTCGAGATACTCCTGATAGGTCAATTGCGACAACGCCCGGCCGAGCGCGAGATCGCGATCGGTTGTCGAGCCCCGGGTCGAGATCAGTCGGCGGGCCAAATGGTCGTACATCAGAGCTCCCCTGTCGGTTACGAGGCCAAAACCGGTTTCGAAGCCGTAGTAAGCAAAGGGTGCCGGATTGGGGTCGATCAGCGAACCGCCGTACGGATAGGGACGCCGCGGCGTGAGCCCGGCCGCGCCGATCAACGTCGGGGCGATATCGGTTTGCGACCCGACTCGATCGGACACCGAGTCGGCGACCGCCAGGGCGCCGCCGAGCCAGAGCATGGGAATCCTGAACTTGGCGTGGTCGTCACGCTCGGGTCGCGCATCCTCGAGCGGAACGACTCGCCGCCCGTGGTCGGCGACGATGACCACCAAGGTCCGGCTCCACCACGGGCTGGCCCGCGCCTGATCGATGAAACGGCCGATCACTTGGTCGGTATAGGCCATCGAGTTGAAATACCGGCTTTGCCAGTCGGTGCCGGCGATGCGAGGGGGGTCGGGCGTCTCGAACGGCTCGTGGCTTGACAAGGTGAGCCAGACGGAAAAAAACGGCTTCCTCTCGTGGTTGAGGTCAGCCAAGACCCGGTCGGCGACCGCCCCGTCGTGGGCGCCCCATTTGGAGAGCCAGCTGGCGGGCGCAAAATCGTCTTTGCCGACGACCCGCTGGTATCCGGCGTTCACCAAATAGGCCTTGAGCGAGGCGAACTCGAGTTCCCCGCCATAATAGAACGACGATCGGTACCCGACCGCCTCGAAGTCTGCATTGAGGAACGGCAACGCTCGCGTCTTGTCTTTCACTTCGAGGATCGAACCGCGGGGCAGGCCGGGAAAGCCGCTCAGCACCGCGGCGACGCCCTTGTCGGTGCGATCGCCGGCCGCATACATCCGGCGGAACAACAACCCCTGCCGGGTCAGGCTGTCGGTGCGGGGCGTGATACCGGGCTGTCCACCTAACGACTCAAACGCGCTGGCGCTCGCGCTCTCCCAGAGAATGATCAGCACGTTCGGCCGCGGGGTCGTCAGGAGCCCGGTCGGGCCGCCACCCGTCGGCCGGGCCGCGACCCGGGCGGCCTCTGTCGGGTCGATGGTCACGAACGGATTGGTCCGGTCGTAAAGCCCCCGGTACACCGAGTCGAAGAAGCCCCACGGTGCGTTTTCCGCGGATCGATTGACGAACGGGTCGGCGGACCGGTACGCGCTGCTGCCCGTCAACGGCCAGGTCTGGATTCCGCCGCGCGCTGGAATGACCAAGACGCCGAGCAACAGCACCAGCGGGCCGGCCAGCCAGACCGAAGCCGGTGCGAGGCGGTCGAGGTCACGGCCCACGAACCGACGGCAGGCCACGACCGCGGCGGTGGCCAAGACAACGGCAATCGTCACGAGCAACAGGCGCGGGGCGCCCCCGGTCGAGGCCCACGCCTCCGCTGGTGTGGCCAGATACCAGAGCACGGAAGCGTCGATTCGCTTGTCCCACTGACCAAAGAGCCCGAGATCGGCCGCCACCAGCACCGACAACGCCACCACCGCGACCACGATCCAGGCGACGATCGCCCTTCGGGTCCAGGGGAGCAGCACCCGAATCGGCGAGGCAACCAGGAGGGTTGCCGGGACCGCCGTCAGATAGGCCGCCGCGGAGAGGTCGAGCCGGAGCCCGGATCCGAAGGTGCCCAGCAGGTCGGTGAGTGAGAGGGTTGCCGCCCGGTCGGCGTGATACCCGAGAAAGAGCGCTCTGGCCACCCAGGAGTAGAGCAGCCAGAACCCGAAGATCTTGAGGCAAACCCTGACGCGGTGGAGCATTCTGGAGCTAAACTATGGGGGTGACGACAACTTTGCTCGGCCTTGACGGGGAATTCCCGATCGTCGGTTCCGCCGCCTACCTGAACCATGCGGCCTCCTCGCCGTTACCCCGTCGGTCCGCCGACGCCCTCAGGCGATATGTCGAGGACCGCGAACGGCTCGTCCACCTCTATCAGACCGGGCGGCAAGACTACGATTGCCGGCCGCTCGAGGCCAAACTCGGCCGGCTCCTCGGTGCTCCGACTGGATCGGTCGGGTTTGCCCCGACCACCACCGACGGCGTGTCGGGCATCCTCAACAGCATCACCTGGGCGCCCGGCGACAACGTGCTGGTCCCGGCCAACGAGTTTCCCGGGGTTCTCTATGCGTGCCAGAACCTGGCCCGCCGGGGAGTCGAGGTCCGGCAGGCGCCGGTCGGAGGTCACCTAGCGTTAGGTTCGTTGTTTGCCCACGCCGACCGCCGGACCCGGGCCGTCGTCGTGAGTCATGTCCATTGGCAATCCGGCCACCGGATCGACTTGGCCCGCCTGGCCGAGGAATGCCGGGCGGTTGGTGCCCTCTCAATCGTCGATGCGATTCAGAGCGCCGGCGCGGTGCCGATCGATGCCACCGCCGGCGGTGTGGATGTCCTCGTCGCCGGCACCTACAAATGGCTGATGGGAATTCCGGGCGCGGCGGTGCTCTATGTCGGCCCGGCGGCGCTCGCCACCCTGGTCCCCGACCGGGCCGGCTGGACCAGCATGGCCACGTCGGTGCACGACGAACCGAAACTTGAATGGGCCGCGGGGGCGGGGCGGTTCTTGGTTGGAGGCCGGCCCGATCCAATCTTGATCGCGCTCGAACAGTCGGTCGACCTCCTGCTCGAATTGGGGGTCGGTACCATCGCGGGCCACACCGGCCGGTTGATCGACCGCCTGATCGCCGGGGCCGGGGCGGCCGGTGTGGTCGTCCGTTCCAGCACCGACCCCGCGCACCGATCGTCGATCGTTTCCATCACGACCGGGAACCCCTCCCGAGATGCGTCCTTAGTCGGCGACCTTGCCGCCCGAGAAATTATCGTCGCCCGTCGGGGCGACGGGATCCGGGTGTCGCCTCATTGTTACAACACGGCCGGTCACATCGACCGACTCCTCGAGGCGATCGCGTCTTCACCGAGGACTTGATCGAGTCCGTCGACCAGGGCGTCGGCATCCTCGGCCGAGAAGCAGAGCGGCGGCTTGATCTTGAGGACGTTGTGGTCCGGACCATCGGTGCTGATCAGAAACCCGCGATCGCGCATCCGGTTGGACAGGTAGGTCGCGGCCTCCGGGTCGGGGGTTCTGGTCTCCCGGTCGGTGACCAATTCGAGGCCGACGAAGAGACCGAGACCCCGGGCGTCTCCCGCGGCGGGGTGCCGGTCGACCAGCCCCTTGAGTCCGGTCAGGAGCCGATGACCGGTGGCGAGCGCCCGGGCCTGGAGGTCTTCATCGAAAATGACGTCGAGGACCGCCAGCCCAATGGCGGCCGACACCGGGTTCCCGCCGAAGGTGCTGAAGAACTCCATCCCGTTAGCGAACGAACGGGCGATCTCCGGGGTGGTGACGACGATGCCTAACGGGTGCCCGTTGCCGGCCGGCTTCCCCATGACGACGATGTCCGGCACCACGTTCTGGGTTTCGAATCCCCAGAAGTGACTGCCGACCCGCCCAAACCCAACTTGGACCTCGTCGGCAATCGCGACCCCGCCGGCCCGCCGCACCCGCCGGTAGACGCCGGCCAAATAGCCGGGCGGCAGCACGATCTGCCCGCCGCAGCTGAGAATCGATTCGGCCATAAAGGCCGCTATCGGATGCCCCGATCGCTCGAGGTCGGCGATCTCGGCCTCGACCAACGCGGCATATCGCTCGCCCAATCCGGGATCCTCGCCGCGGAAGCGGCCCCGGTAGCGATCCGGCAGGGCCACTTTGCGGGCAAAGGGTGCCAAGCCATGACCGCCGGCGCCCTCGCATTTGTACGGGCTCAGGCCTACCAGGGTCGCGGTGTTGCCGTGATAGGCGCTGTCGACCACGATCGTGCCGCGCCGGCCGGTGTGGGTTGAGGCCAGCCGAAGAGCCAGTTCATTGGCCTCGGTACCCGAGTTCACGAAGAAGCACACCCGCAGGGGGTCCGGCAACAACTGACCGAGTCGCTCCGCGTAGCGGACCACCGTTTCGTGGAGATACCGGGTGTTGGTGTTGAGCACTGCCATCTGCCGCTGTCCGGCCCGGACCACCCGCGGGTGGGAATGCCCGACATGGGGCACGTTGTTGACGGCATCGAGATAGCGCCGGCCCTCGGTATCGTAGAGGTGCTGCATCCAGCCGCGGACGATGTGCAGCGGCCGCCGGTACGAAACACTGAGGTTGCCCCCCAACACGCGTGCCCGCCGGTCGAGGATGGCGACCCCGTCGAGGAGGGGTTTCGTCCGGGTGTTGGGCACCCCGGCCAGCCGATGCGGCGCGGGTGACAGGCTGGTCCAAACCTCCCGCTCGCTTGGCCGGGCCACCCCGGGGAACTCCCCAGAACGGTCGAGGAGATCGACCACGACTTGAAAATGAACGTGCGGGGGCCAGCCGCCGTTGATCGAGGCGGCGCCTAACCGGCCCACGGTCGCTCCGGCCTGGAGCGGTTGGCCGGGATGAAGACTGGCCAGCGTCTCGAGATCGAGGTGACCGTAGAGCGTGTAGAAGGTGAGTGGCAACCCCTCATGGTCGGTGACGTGGTGTTCCACCACCACCGTCGGGCCGTAGTCCCGGGGCCCCGCGTTGTGCCGGACGCTCTTGACCCGCCCCGCGATCGGAGTTCGCACCGGACAGCCGGCCTCCGCGAAGAGATCGAGGCCAATGTGGACCGTCCGCCATTCCGGTCCGTCGAATCCCTCGGTCCGGAACAATTCGCTGGTGTAGAGCAGCCGGGCCTCGTCGTACTCGCCGATCGCGACCCGGGCGCCCACCGATTGTCGGAGCCAGTTGATCCGCCGCTCCAGCGCGGCATCGTCGTCGATCAGGCGGAAGTCGTCGAGGAATTCACTGCCGATCGAGAGATCGACGCGGGGTGGCAGGATGCCGGGGTCGGTCCCGATGATCGGAATGAACCCGGCCTCGTGATCGGTGATCCACCGGCTCACCCGGTGGCTGCCTGGACACGGCTCCCGGCCGGCCGCGGCGCGCAACCGGTAGGTGGCCAGACGGGGATGGGTGGCCCCGAGCCGGTCGAGGAGCCGCCAAATCGGGGCTTCGCTGACGAAGAGGTAGTCGTGGTCCGGCGTCGTGGCCCGCTGGAGCGCCGAGTTCACGACGCTCACCACCAGCCGGGCCAGGATCGAAGGATAGAGGGCGTCGAGTTCCCGGTCGGTGAGAGGACGGACCGCGGTATAGCCTTCGACCAAAGCGGCCGCACCGGCCAGCGGATCGTCAATGTCGAGCATCCCGTACGCGGCCGCGATCGCGACGTCCGCCACCGTGGCCGACCACACCATATCGCCAAAATCGATGAGCCCGACTGACCGGCCGTCGATCAAGACGTTGTGGTCGTTGGCGTCACCGAAGATGACTCGGCTGGGCAAGGTGTCCCAGTGCGGCAGGACCTGCTCCTTGAACGGCCGGTAGAGCCGCTCGGCGAGCCCCCGCCGATTGGTCTGGTCCAGCAGGCCGAAATGGCCTGCGATCCAGTGCGCCCCGCCAAGGTCCCACTTGAGGGCCCGTCGGGCCGAGGGATGGTCGAACCCTTCGAGCCCGCGATGCATCCGCGCCAGGAGCTCACCGAGTCCGCGAAGCTGCTCTCGGGTTCGGGGCCGAACCTCGGCCAAGGGAGCTCCCGTCACCCACGTCAACACCCGCATCAGGTAAGGCCCACCCTCGGCCTCCAGGGTGACCAATGACCGCCCTTCGAGCGACGGCACCACGGTCGGCAACGCCAACCCGGGTTCGTGATCGGCAATCCGAATCAACGCCGCGTTCTGGAGGTCGAGGACCCCGGGGTCCTCGAGTCGGTTGGCAACCTTGACGACGTATCGCCCGCCGTCGGTGGCGTCGAGCCGGTAGTTCCGATCCCGCTCACCCGGCAACGCTGAAAACTCTCCCGTCAGGCCAAACGCCTTCGCGACACCCGCTCGCACGGTCTCCAGCGCCACCTCGGGAACTTCGAAACTCAGGGTCCGGTTCATTGCCGGGTCCCCACCAGCACGGTGGACGGGCCAAAACTCCACTGGCAGCGGGCCTCGAGTCCGGCTGCTTCCATGGCTCCGATCTCCTCGTCGAGTGAGAAATAGCGGTCTTCGCCGGACCACTCCTCAAAGTGCTGCCAGGCCCGGCGCTCCTCGATCCCCGCGGCCACCAATTGGTCGGCCCAGAACCGGTAGGTGGCGGCATTACGCGGGGCTTCCCGCGGAATCGTGATGTCGGCGGTGACCAACACGCCACCCCGCCGGAGCGCCGCTGCCGCCCGCGTATACAGCCCGGACTTTGCTTCGAGGTTCCGGATGTGGTGCAGCGACAGCGAGCCCATGATGGCGTCAGCCGGCGGAAACGGCTCGTCGAACGACCGGTGAACCGGCGCTGCCCTGGCGCCGAACCGGGCCAGCCTGGTTCGAGCCACGGCCAGCATCGCATCATCCACGTCCCAGAGCTCCACCACCGCGGCGTTGGTCCGGTCGAGCACCCGCTCGGCCAAGCTCCCGGTGCCGGCGCCCAGATCAATGACCCGATCCGGTTGGGCGAGGGCCACGGCGGCGGCCGCTTGGTCGAGCATCTCGTCGTACCGGGGCAGGAACCGGCGGATCGTCTCGTCGTAGGCCCCGATTTCGAGCCGGAGGTGCTGTTGGACTGAATGGGTCATTGCGAAGTGGGCGATTGCCGCTTGCAGAAGGAAGCGAAGAACGTACACTTCGGATCGGATTCCCGGCACCCCTCAACCCGTAACCCAGAGCCCGACCATGAATTCCGTCATTCGGTTAACCACCCCGCTGCCGGGCCCGAAGAGCCTGGCGTTGGGCGCCCGTCGGGCCGCCGCTGTTCCCAAAGGGGTCGCGATCTCGAGCGGCCTGGCCGTGGTTCGGGCCGAAAACGCCATGATCGAAGATGCCGACGGCAACCGGCTCATCGACTTTGCCGGCGGCATCGGGGTCATGAATGCGGGCCACCGTCACCCGGCGATGGTCGACGCGGTCCGAGCCCAGCTCGACCAACTGACCCACGCCTGCTTCGCGGTGTCCAGTTACCAGGGATATGTCGAAGTGGCCGAACGGCTCAACGCGCTGACGCCAGGCTCCCATGCCAAGCGGACCCTGCTCGTCAATACCGGCGCGGAGGCCATCGAGAACGCCGTCAAGATTGCCCGATACGCGACCGGGCGGGGCGCGGTGGTGGCGCTCGAGCATGCCTTCCACGGCCGCACCAATCTCACCATGGCCCTCACCGCCAAGCCGATGCCCTATAAAAAAGGCTTCGGCCCCTTCGCGCCTGAGGTCTACCGGATTCCGTACTCCTATTGCTATCGCTGCGACCGGGGCGCGGGTTCCGGTTGCTGCCAGGCGGCGCCAGGGTATTGGGACCGGATCTTCACGGGACTCGTCGAGCCGACGCACGTGGCCGCGATTGTCATGGAGCTGCAGTCCGGCGAAGGCGGCTTCATTCCGGCGGCCCCCGACGCGGTGACCGCGTTGGCCGCGTTCGCCAAGCACCATGGCATCCTGTTGATCATCGATGAAATCCAGACCGGGTTCGGCCGGACCGGCAAGATGTTCGCGTGTGAACACTACGGCATCGTGCCCGACCTGATCGCCACGGCCAAATCCCTGGCCGGAGGGCTGCCCCTGGCCGCCGTGACCGGCCGGGCCGAGATCATGGATTCGGTCCATCCCGGCGGGCTCGGCGGTACCTACGGCGGGAACCCCCTGGCCTGTGCCGCCGCCTTGGCGGTCATGGACGTGATGGCTCGGGAGCATCTCTCCGAGCGAGGCGTGGTGGTCGGCGACGCCGTGCGATCCCGGTTCCACCAAATGGCCACCCGCTTCCCGGTCATCGGCGACGTTCGTGGACTCGGGGCCATGATGGCCCTCGAACTGGTCAAAGACCGGACCACCAAAGAGCCGGACAAAGAACGAACCGCTCGGGTCCAGGCCGAGGCACTCAAACGCGGGCTGTTGTTGCTGACCGCGGGAACCTACGGCAACGTGGTTCGGGTGCTCGTGCCATTAACCATCGATGATGCGGCGCTGGCCGAAGGCCTGGCCGTGCTCGAACAGGCATTCGAGGCTACCCAGTAGTGGGAGCTGGCCGGGCGGTCGTCGAACTCGATGCCGTCACCAAGAGCTTCGGAGCGGCCAAGGCGGTCGATCGAGTCTCGCTCGCCATTCACGAGGGCGAGTTCTTCTCCCTCCTCGGCCCGTCGGGTTGCGGCAAGACGACCACGCTTCGGCTCATCGCCGGCTTCGAGACCCCCGATCCTGCGGGTGGCGAGGTCCGGATCGGCGGTGTTCGCGTCAACGAAAAACGTCCCTACGATCGCGGTGTCGGGATGGTGTTCCAGAGTTACGCCCTGTTTCCCCACCTCGATGTCCGCCGAAATGTCGGGTTCGGCCTCCAGCAGCGCGGCACGGCCCGGGCCGACATGGCCGGCCGGGTCGATCGGGCGCTGGAGTTGGTCCGGCTCGATCCCGGCACCTACGCCGCTCGGATGCCGGCGGAACTTTCGGGAGGCCAGCGGCAGCGGGTTGCGCTGGCCCGGGCCTTGGTCCTCGAACCCAAGATATTGCTCCTCGATGAGCCGTTAGGGGCCCTCGATCTGAAACTCCGGAAGGAAATGCAACTCGAGCTGAAGGCCCTCAACCGGTCGCTCGGGATCACCTTCATCTACGTCACTCACGACCAAGAAGAAGCGCTCACCATGTCGGACCGGATCGCCGTCATGGACTTGGCTCGGGTGGCCCAGCTCGGGACCCCGGCCGATGTCTACGAGAATCCCCGGACCGGGTTCGTCGCATCCTTCATTGGCGAGTCGAACTTTCTCGAGGGGCGCGCCGTGGCGACCGATAGTGGCTTGGTCGACGTGGTCGGCGCCAATGTCAGATTCCGAATCCGGCCAGAGCAGGCTGTTGCCGCCGGCCAAGTCGTCAGGATCGCCGTCCGGCCCGAGTGGATGGACCTGTATCCGGTCGGCGCGGTGCCCGCCGGCGAGAACGCGCTGCCTGGGGCGGTCGATGAAGTGATCTATCTCGGCGAGACGATCCACGTCATCGTAGCCCTCGACGCGGGCCTGAAGGTCACCGTGGCCCTCCGGAACGAGGGACAGCTGATCAAGCCGCTGCCCTGGACCCGGGGCGCCCGGGTCGCGGCGGCGTGGCTTCCCGAGGACGCCCAGATTCTCGAGGACGATCGATGATCGGTCGCCGCCGCCTCTTGGTCTGGTTTGCCCGGCGGCCAACCGCAACCGCCGCGGCCTTCTTGGCCCCGGGGCTCGCCTGGCTATTGCTCTTCTTCCTGGTGCCGATCGGCCTGATGCTGGCCTACAGCACCATGCGGCGCGGGACCTACGGCGGCGTCATACCAGGATTCACGCTCGACCACTACCGGCGGTTCTTTGATCCGTTGTATCTGGACATCCTCCGCCGGACCGTCGGGTGGTCGCTTGGGTGCACGGTGGCGTGCTTAATCGTGGGCTACCCGGTGGCCTATGTGATCGCCCGGGCCGGGCGATGGCGACAGTTGCTCCTCTTCCTGGTGGTGCTGCCGTTCTGGACCAGCTTTCTGGTCCGGACCTTCGCGATGATCTTCCTCCTCCGTGACAGCGGGCTGGTCAACGGGATATTACTTCGACTTGGCCTCATCGATGAGCCGCTCGCCCTGCTGTATACGCCGCTGGCGGTCACTCTTGGGCTGGTCTACGGCTTCTTGCCGCTGATGATCCTCCCGATCTACGCGTCCCTCGAGAAGCTCGACAACTCACTCCTCGAAGCGGCCGAAGCTCTCGGCGCCCGGCCGAGGGCTCGGTTCTTCCAGGTCATCTTCCCGCTGTCGCTGCCCGGCGTCGTCGCCGGCTGTCTGCTGACCTTTATCCCGGCCCTGGGGTCGTTCCTCACCTCCGACCTGCTCGGCGGGGCCAAGCAGGTCATGATCGGCAACCTGATCCAGAATCAGTTTACCGCGGCCCGGAACTGGCCGTTTGGGTCGGCGGCGGCGTTCGTCGTCATGGGCCTCGTGTTGCTGGCGGTGCTGGGGTATCTCCGCCGGCGGGATGCTGGGGAGTTGGTTCGCTGAATGCGACGGGTACCTCGTGGGGTCATGGTGGCGGCGGGACTGGTCTACGTCTTTCTCCACGCCCCGCTGGTGGCCTTGATGGTGTTCTCGTTCAATGATTCCAAGTTCGCCGCCACGTGGACTGGGTTCACGCTGGAGTGGTATCGGCGGCTATTCGAGCGAGAAGATATCCTCGAGGGGCTTCGGCGGAGCCTCGTGGTCGGCCTGGTCGCGACGGCCGTCGCCACCGTGTTCGGTACCCTGATCGCCCTGGCGCTTTCCCGCCACCGGTTTCGGGGCCGCCGTGCGGTCGAAAGCGTGCTTTACCTTCCGTTGGTCACGCCCGAAATCATTATGGGGATTTCGCTGCTGATCCTGTTCGGATTGGTCGGCTTCCCCCTTGGTATTGGGTCGGTCACGGTGGCGCACATCGCGTTCTGTATTTCCTTCGTGACGGTGGTCGTCGGGGCCCGGCTTCGGGGTATGGACCGCCACCTCGAGGAGGCGGCCATGATGTTGGGCGCCGATGAATGGGCCGCGTTTTGGAAAGTCACCGTGCCGCAGCTACTTCCCGGCATCGTGGCGGGGGCGTTGTTGGCCTTCACGATGTCGTTCGACGACTACGTCATTACCTCGTTTGTTTCGGGGACCGGGGCGGCCACCTTGCCGGTAGTGGTGTACGGGATGGTCAGGCGGAACATCGAACCCTCGATCAACGCCATCAGCACCATCATTATTGTGGTGACCTCGTTGTTGCTCTATCTGGCGGACCGGCTCCAGGCCGACCGAAAGCCGGTGTCGCAAGCGCCGCCGGCCTGAGCCGCAACCGGGTAAGGCTGCCGACATCGGTACGCCTGCAAGCGCCGGCAGCGCGATCGGACGCTAGGGTGGAAAACTGGCGCGCCGCGCGGGTGTAAGCACGCTGAAGTGGGGACCCCGCCGCTTGCGAGAGGGCGGCGCAGTTTTGGTGGGACTGGACCGGGGTCCGTTCTTGCTGAGGGAGCCAAACGAGGCGGGCGGGGCCTGGGGTTGCCCGGGGGGCTCCTCCTCGATAGGCGGAGGGCACCGAGGCGGGGATAAAGCGTTATTTTGCTTGAGACGCGGTGTTTGGGGAGTCGAAAGCACCGCCCGCCGCATACAATAAAGTTAGGCGCACAGACCTGGCAACACGACGCTCACGTAGGTCCACGTTCAAGTCGTTGTTGGCGGTATCACATTTGTCGCGGCCTGGCCGCTCCTGGTTGCCTTGGCCCTCTTGGCATTCGGTTCCTGACGAGCCCCCCGCTTTTCGTTCCACCCGCCGAGTGCCGAGTGCCGAGCGCCGAGTGCCGAGCCCAAATACCTTTACCCCGTGACCTTCACCCCCTCGAACCCCTGGCCCCGCCGCGAATTCCTCCGCCGGACCCTGGCCACCGGCACCGGACTGGCGGCCCTGAACCTTGCCGCCTGCGGAAAAACACCGCCCGACCAATCGGGCGCCGTCGACGGCGATCTCGGGCCGGTCGAGCCCGAGCTCAATCTGTACCTCTGGTCGGACTACGTCGCGGACCGGACGATCCCGGATTTTGAAACGGAGTTCAGGGTCAAGGTGACCCTCGACACCTTCGAGAGCAACGAAGAGATGATCGCCAAGCTCATGGCCGGGGCGAGCGGATACGATCTCATCCTTCCCACCAGCAACATCTTCGCGGCCCTGTTCGCCAACGACTTGATTGCCCCCCTCACCAAACGCTACCTGACCAATTGGGGGAACCTGTCGCCGTTGTTCGTCGATCCGCCCTGGGACCCCGGGAATGCCCACTCGGTGCCATGGGCCTGGGGTACGACCGGCCTCGCCTATCGCAAAGACAAAATCGCCCGTCCGCCTGAGAGCTGGTCGGTGTTCTTCGATCCGGCCTATCGGGGCAAGATGACGATGCTGGACGACAGTCGGGATGTGATCGGGACCTTCCTCAAGTACCGCGGAAAGTCCCTCAACTCGAGTGCCCCGGCCGATCTGGCCGCGGCCAAAGTCGATGCGCTGGCCGCCAAGGCCAATCTCAAGGCCTATGTCTCGGCCCCGGTCAAAGCCCAGCTGATTGCCGGTGATGTCTGGGTGGCGCAGTTGTGGAGCGGCGACGCGGCCCAAGCCATGGCGGAACAACCCGGCATCGGATTCGTCATCCCGCAGGAAGGCAGCATGATCTTCACCGATGGGCTCGCCATTCCGAAGACCGCCCGGCATCGGCGGGCGGCCCATGAATTCATGAACTACGTGCTCCGCCCCGAGGTCGCCGCCGCCATTGCCGACAAGACCGGCTATGGGACCCCGAACCAGGCCGCCGTGCCGCTGACCCGGGCCCAGATCCCCTATCCCACGACTCTGGAGTTGGCCCGCCTCGAATACCAGGTGGATTTGGGGCCGGCGGCCGAGGCCTGGGACCGGCTCTGGACCGAGATCAAGTCGGCCTGATCGCCCGCCGGTTGCCGCCTCGAGGCCCGAGTCTTACATTGCCTTCGCCTTTTGACCCGGGACCCCCCATGCTCGACAACGTCGGTCGGTTCTTCGCTTTCCTTGGCGCCGCTGGGATCCTCGCGGCCCTGACCTTCGTGACCTTGCTCATCGGGGTGCTCGTCAACGCCATGGCGGCCCTGATGACCGGTCCGATCATCGACAAGTTCGTCAAGGACAAAGACTAAAGCACTGCCGGGAGGTCGCCGACAACCTCCGCCACCGCCTCCGGCTTGCTCGCTGCCTTGACCGCGCCTTCGAAGTTGATCTTCAACCCGGTAAACCCTTCGCGAAGCCCCCGAGCCCTGGTCTGGATCCCACCGGTCCGCCGCCCCAGGGTGGCCAACGCGCCCAGGGCGTCTGCCAGTCCAACTTGCCCCACCGACTGGGCCCCGATCTTCATTTCGTCGAGCGTCCGGGTCAGCCGCCGTTGCACCGATACGTCGACGTGCGGCGACGCCATCTCCTCGATGAGTCGGTGGATCATGGCGAACTTGGCCGGAAAGGTCTCCAACGCCGCCAGCATGGCCTGTTGCCGGGCACTGAGCTTGACTGCCATCGAGATTTCCCGAGTGAATGAGTACCAAAAGCTACCCTGTAACGTCCCCACGAGGGTAAGCGTACCGTAGGGACTGGCTTCCCGAGCGATCGTCGCTCCCCAAAGGCGTCTTCAATGATTCTCTCCGATCTCTCGATCCGGCGGCCCGTCCTGGCCACCATGCTCAGTTTGGCATTGGTGCTGTTCGGCGTCATTGGCTACCGCCAACTGACCATTCGCGAATACCCGGACGTCGATCCGCCGATCGTGTCGGTCAGCGTCTTCCTCCGGGGCGCCAACCCGCGGGTCATGGAATCCGCCGTCACCGACGTCCTCGAAGAAGAGCTGTCCGCGGCCGAGGGGCTCCGCACCATGACGAGCGTCAGCTCGGAGCAATCGGCCAACGTCACCCTCGAGTTCAATCTTGATCGGGACGTCGAAGTGGCCGCCCAGGACGTTCGGGACTTGGTGTCCCGGGTCCGTCGCCGCCTCCCCGAGGAGGTCGAAGAGCCGGTGGTCTCCAAGCAGGATGCCGACGCCCGCCCTTTCATGTTCATCTCGCTGACCGGCGACAACTACAACCTTCTCCAGTTGACCGAGATCGCCGACCGGTACGTGAAGACCCCGCTCCAGACCGTGGCCGGGATCGGCCGGGCCGATATCCGCGGGGAACGTCGCTATGCCATGCGAGTGTGGCTCAAGGCCCCGGAGTTGGCGTCACGGGGACTCACGACCACCGAAGTGATTAGCGCCATCCGGAGCCGGAACGTCGAGATTCCCGCCGGCCGGATCGAATCGAACCAACGCGAGTTCACGGTCCGGTCTCTGGGCGAACTCAAGACCCCCGAAGAGTTCTCCGGCCTCGTCGTCGCCAATATGGACGGCCAGCTCGTCAAGCTCGGCGACGTGGCCCGCGTCGAGCTGGGCCCCGAAGACGACCGGAGCCGGTTCCGATTCAATCGCCAGCAGGCCATCGGCGTCTCCCTGACCCGGCAGTCCAAGGCCAACCTCGTCGAGGTAGCCGACGCCATCCACGCCCTGGTCCCCAAGCTCCAGGTGCCTCCCGGCATCGAGCTGACCATCGGATATGACAACTCGATCTACGTCAAACGGTCGATCAAGGAAGCCCAGGAGACGCTGGTGCTGGCCGGCGGTCTCGTCATCCTCATCATCTTCGTATTTCTCCGAAACCTCCGGGCCACCATCATTCCGGGCCTCGCGATTCCGACCTCCATTATCGCGACCTTCGCGGTCATGTATTTCCTCGATTTCTCGATCAACAACTTGACCCTGCTGGCCCTGATTCTGGCCATCGGGATCGTGGTCGATGACGCCATCATCGTGCTCGAGAACGCCTACCGGCGGCAAGAAGAACTGCACGAAGACCCCGAAACGGCCGCCATCAACGGCACCCGAGAAATCGCCTTCGCCGTGATTGCCACGACCATCTCGCTGGTCGCGGTGTTCGTGCCCCTCGCCTTCCTCAAAGGCTCGACCGGACGGCTCTTCAACGAGTTCGGGATTTCGGTCGCCGCCGCCGTGGCGATTTCCGGTTTCGTGGCCCTGACGCTGACCCCGATGCTGTGCGCCAAGATCCTCCGGGTGCCGGAGCGGCACGGCGCCTTGTTCGGATTCCTCGAACGCGGCTTCGATGGGTTGACTGGCGGGTACCAGTTCCTCCTCGCCGCCACCCTCCGCCACCGGGGCATGGCCATGGCTGGCACCGGGGCCATGCTGGTGCTGGCCTGGTTCACCTTCAAGGCCCTGAAGACCGAGTTCGTCCCGCCGGAAGACCGCGGCATGATCATGGTCAACGTCGTGGCCCCGGAAGGCGCCTCGATCGGGTACACCGACGAGTATCAGAAACAGGTCGAGAAGATCCTGTCCGACGTGCCCGAGATCTACACCATGAACAGCATGGTCGCCTTCGGCGGCGGCGGCGGTGGCGGCGGGCGAGTCAATACCGGGATGTTGTTCATTCGGATGATCGACTGGTCCGACCGGGAGCGGTCGGTCCAGGACGTACTCGCTGAACTACAGCCCAAACTGTCGGCCGTGCCTGGCGTCCTGGCCTTCGGCAGCAATCCCCCCGCGTTCGGCGGCTTTGGCCAACCGGTCCAATTTGTCGTCCGGCACCCGGATTTTGACTCGCTGGTGACGTCGATGGACACCCTGATTCGCCGGGCTCGGCAGATCAAGGGCCTCATCAACATCGACACCGACCTTCGGGTCAATAAGCCGGAACTGACCGTGCGCTACGAGCGCGACCGGATGGAGGACCTCGGCGTGCCGGTCCGGGATGTGGCCACCACGATGCAAACCCTGCTCGGTGGTCAACGGGTCAGCACGTTCACCCGTGACAACGAACTCTACGATGTGGTGGTCCAACTCGATCCCGCGGCCCGAGCCACCCCGTCCGACATGAGTGATCTAACGGTCAAGGGCCGGGGCGGTCAGTTGATCAAACTCGACCAGCTGGCCCGGGTCACCGAGAACGTTGGTCCCCGCCAGCTCAACCACTTCAATCGGATTCGCGCGGCCACCCTGAATGCCAGCTTGGCGCCGGGCTTTACCCTCGGCGAAGCCGTCGATTCGCTCCGGGCCTTGGCCACGGAGGTCTTGCCCGCGGGCGCCACGGTGGCGCTTTCCGGCGAGTCGCGCGAGCTTGAAGAAAGCGGCGGTGCCCTCTACTTCGCCTTCGTCTTGGCCCTTATCGTCGTGTTCATGGTGCTCGCGGCCCAGTTCGAGTCTATCGTCCACCCGTTCACGGTATTGCTCGCGGTGCCGCCGGCGGTTACCGGCGCTGTTTTTACGCTATTTATCGCCAAGTCGACCATCAATCTCTACAGTCAGATCGGGATGATCCTCTTGATCGGACTGGTCACCAAGAACTCGATCCTGCTGGTTGAGTATGCCAATCAGCTGAAGGAGCGGGGTCAGGACACCTTGAGCGCGCTCCTTGAAGCCGGCCGGATCCGGCTTCGCCCGATCTTGATGACCTCGGTGGCCACGGTGGTTGGGGCGGTGCCGATCGCGCTGGGTCTCGGTGCCGGCTCCTCGAGCCGCCGCCCGCTTGGCTACGCGATCGTCGGCGGAGTGATTCTCTCGACCGCCATGACGCTGTTTCTCGTGCCGGTCGTCTACTCGCTGCTCGACCAGGTGCTCGGCCGGGTTCGCAAACCGAAAGTCGCCGAGTCGGCGGTCGCCATGACGGGAGACGCTCCATGATCGGCGGAGCTCTGTTCTGGCTCTCGTTGGTGGCCGCCGATTCGCTTCCGCAAGTCACCCTGACCCAGGCCATCGAGCGCGCCACCCGGCTCGATCCGAATTATGTCCGCGCGCTTGGCCAAGTCGGCAGCGCGGAGTGGGCCCGAAAAGCGGCCCTGTCCACCTTCGTGCTTCCCTCGTTGAGCGTCAGTACCGATCTCGCCAACTACTCCGTTGAGATCTTCAATACCGGCACCGGTCAGCGGGCGAAAACCATCGTCAACGCCCGAGCCGATGTGCGCTACGAGTTGTTTACCGGCGGCCGGAAGCTGGCCGAGATAAACCGGGTCAAGGCCGAGCTCGAGACCGCCCGGGCCACCCAAGCCCAGGCCCAATTCTTAGCCGCGCTCGGCACCGAGGTCGACTACTACGCAGTGTTGGGGAGCCGCGAACTTGCCGACGTGGCCCGAGACCGCCTCCGCCGGGCCGAGGAGCAGCTGGTGGTCGCTCGGGCTCGGGTGGTGAGCGGCGCGGTGGTCCAGACCGATTCGCTCCAGTTGTTGCTCGAAGTCAATCGGGCCCGGGTGTCCTTGCTCCGGGAGGAAACCCGACTTTCCGTGGCCCGGCTTCAGTTGGGTCGCCGGGTCGGCACCCGGGGGCCGGTCGATGCGTTCCCGCTCGACACGACCGTGCCGCCCGATCCGCCGATCACGTTGCCCGCGGCGGTGGCCTTGGCGCTCGAACAAGGGCCGGAGTATCGAATCGCCCGGGGCAATGAGCGAGCGGCCGCGGCCACGGTCAAATCCCGAACCGGCGCCTATTTCCCCCAGGCCACGCTGAGCGCCAACGTCTCCAAGTTTGGCGACCGGTTCTTCCCCCAGGGCCTCAGCCGGTCGTCCGTCAGCTTGGGTGTGGCGTTTCCGCTTTGGGACAACTTCAATCGCGAGCTCAATCTGAGCCGGGCCCGGGTGGCTCGAGACGTGGCCGTCGCGGTCCGCCAGGATCTGGAACTTGCCGCCGAAGCTGACGTAACCGAGGCGTATCAGGCCCACGCCAACTCGTTGATCGCGGCCCGGTACTCCGAAATCGGGGTTCGGGTGGCCCAGGAAAACTTTCGGGTCCAGCAGGCCCGGTATCGGGCCGGCGCGAGCACGATTCTCGATCTCCTCGATGCCCAATCGCAACTCACCGTGGCCCAGGCTGATTTGGTCCAGGCCCGCTACGCCACCCGACTGGCCTTGGCCGGGCTCGAGGCACTGATCGGACGGCGTTTCCATGATCTCGAGGACTAGCGTGAAATCAGCGTTGCTTGCCTTGGCGGTGCTCGCCGCCGGTTGTGCCAAGTCTGACGCCCCCTCACCCCAAGCAGGCGGGGCCCGCCCGAGCGGGCCGGTCTCGGTGGAGGTTCGAGCCGCGACCATCGATACCGTGATCGACGCGATCACGGCCACCGGCCAGATCGAATCGCTCCAATCGATCGAGCTCCGCCCCGACGTCGACGGCCGGCTGGTCGAGATCTATGTCCGGGAGGGGGCTCGAGTCGAAAAGGGCGCCCCGCTTTTCAAGGTCGACGACGCCGAACTCAAGGCCCAAGTGGCTCGGGCCGAAGCCGATCGCGATCTCTCGGAGCAGGCGTTGACCCGGACTCAACAGCTGCTGGCCGAAAAAGCCGCCGCCCAAGCCGATGTGGAACGGGCCGAGGCCAGTGCCCGAAGCACCCGGGCGGGCCTGGCCTTGCTGGTGGTACGGCTCGACCGGACCGTGGTGCGGTCCCCATGGACCGGGGTCGCCGGGGCCCGATTCGTAAGCTTGGGCGACTATGTCACCCAGAACACCCGCCTGATCACCCTGCAGACGGTGAATCCGCAACGCGCCTCGTTCCAGGTCCCGGAGCGGTATGCCGAGCGCCTTAAGGTAGGTCAGACCGTGAGCCTTCGGGTCGCCGCGCTGGAAGGGCGTGATTTCATCGGGCGCGTCGATTTCGTGGATCCCCGGGTTCAGTTGCCGGCTCGAACCATCACCGTCAAAGCTGTGGTGCCGAACCCGGCCCATCTGCTTCAGGCCGGGATGTTCATCGAGGCTCGGCTGGAAACCACCCGCCGGCTCACGGCCGTCGTGGTGCCGGAGGAGGGAATCCTCCAGCTGCCGGCGGGAAACTTCGTTTGGGTGGTCGTCGGGGATAAGCCGGAACGCCGGAAGGTCGCACTCGGGGTCCGGAAGCCTGGGTCGGTCGAAGTGCTGAGCGGCGTGGTCGCCGGCGATCTCATCGTCACCGGCGGGGCCGAACGACTCAATCCCCAGTCGAAGGTTCGGGTGGCGGGGAATCAGCCCGCCCCGGCCGCCGGGCCGCCGCCGGGTCCGAAATGAGATCCGGTTCGACCCACTTGGCCCGGGCCGCCGCCGAGCGGAGCCGGGCCTCGCTGTAGTACCGCAGGGGAATCCGCCGGTCGTCCAGCGCCGCCACCACCGCGACCGCCATCGTCGGGTCGTCGGTCGGTCCGGTCTATTCCCGCACCAGTTCATCGATCAAACTCAGATACAACTGCGTCAGGGTTTCGTGATACCCGCTGGTCGGGGTGTCCACGGTTCCGACGGCCGCGTTGTGGTGCCGAATAGCGGCGGGAACCAAGATCCGGGCTGCGTCAATCCCGTGGTGCCACACAAACCACAGGCCCGCCGCCACGTGGGCTTGATGGGTCCGGGCCGCTTTGGGGAGGCGGACGTCCCGGAATGCCGCGGTTATGGCTTCATAGTCGTAATGCAATTGCAGGTCTTTTAGGTATAATTATCTGCGCCTGTACAATAATATTCGATGATTTTATATTAATTCATCGCTATTATACGACGTAACAGTAACGCCATGTCCTGATTGGAGATAGCCCCCATGACCGCCGTCCTTCGCGATTTTCTCGAAATCCCGTACGACGAACTCGAGGCCATGAACCTCGAAGCCAAGGCCGAGCGGCTGAACCGGGTCAGCCCGGACAAGATCCGCGACAAGCGGATGAAGTACCTGGCCGAGGAAAAGCGAATCAAGGCCGTGACCGTGTGCTTCACCGACCTCGAGGGCCGGATGCACATGCTCGACTACGACAAGAAGTTCCTGCTCAAGTCGGCCGACAACCTGACCTTTGATGGCTCTTCGATCCGCGGGTTCTCGGCTCAGGCTGAATCCGATCTCCGCTTGCTCATCGATTGGCCGGCCTTTTACTGGTTGCCGAGTGATATCTTCGGCCCCGGCAAAGTTCTGGTCTTCGGCGAAGTACTCGAGAAGGACGGCACCCCCTACGTGGCCGACTTGCGCGCCAAGCTCAAGGCGTACCTCGCCAAGCTCTACGCCAAGGAAGGCTTCGTCTGCAACGCGGCCAACGAGGTCGAAGGCTTCCTGTTCCAAGGGCGGGAGGCCGAGCGCCATTACCACGAAACCGGCCAGTTTGAGTTTATCTCAACCGGCGGCTACTACCACGCGCTCCCGACCGATCCGCTGCGGATCTTCATCGATACGGCCGCCGAGGTCCAGCGGGCCATGGGCTTCGCCAACGAGAAGGACCACCCGGAAGTGGCGCCCTCTCAGTTCGAGATGAACTACAGCTACACCGAAGCGAGCATCGCGGCCGATCAGGTCCAACTCTACAAGCTGATCTGCCGGCAGGTCGCGGCCAAGCTCGAGATGACGGCGAGCTTTCTTCCGAAGCCGGTGACCGGGGTCAATGGCTCCGGCATGCACACCAATCTGTCGATCAGTCAAAAGGGCAAGAATCTCTTCTTCGATGCCAAGGGACAGGATCAATTGTCGAAGATGGGGTGGAAGTTCATTGACCGGATCCTGACCAGCGGGCAGGACCTCTGTCTGATCTTCAATCCGTCCGTCAATGCCTACCGGCGGCTCGACCCGCATTTCGAGGCGCCGAACCAGATCAAGGCTTCGGCGGTCGATCGCGGCTCGATGGTCCGGATTCCGCTCGGCAACGCGAAGTCCGCCCGCGTTGAAGTTCGCTCGGTGGGTCCCGACGCCAACCCGTACATGGCGATCTACTCCATGTTCAAGGTCGGCCTCGAAGGCCCGATCGAAGCGGCCAACAGCGACAAGAAGCGCGACCGAACCAAGTTCCTGCCTGATAACATCTATGATGCCATCCGGTTGTTCAAAGGCTCCAAGGTGGCCACCGATCTGCTCGGCGAAACCGTCCACAAGAAGTACGCCGACCTGAAATTGATTCAGGCCGAACGATGCCCCAAGGCGCTCGGCAGCCTCATCAAGATTCCGGAAATTCAGTTCCACCACGAAGTGACGAACCAGTATCTCTGGTCCAAGTTCTAGACTAGTAACCGATCGGTGGCGGCTGTAGTTTGCCGTCACCGATGCCTCTCTCGACTAGTGGGTCAGAACCGTCAGAATTGCTCGAGCGGCTGGCGGCGCTCGAGCGGCAAGCCCGGGCCCTCGACCCCGGCACCTCCCGGCGGAAAGCGGTTCGGGGCCCGGTCATGGCCTCGGCCGAACGGTTTCTTCGCCAGGTCGAGAACCTCAAGGCCTACGACGACACCGGTGGTCAGGGCGAGGGTCTCCTGGACTCGCCGATTGCCGAACGCGGCCTCCCGATCGCCGACGTGATCGGCCTGCTCGAGGAAGAAGTCGTGCGGCCCGGTCTCAATCCGGCCTCCGGGGGCCACTTGGCCTACGTTCCGGGCGGCGGGATCTACTATTCCGCGTTAGGCGACTACCTCGCGGCGGTCTCCAACAAATACGCCGGCATTTTCTTTACGGGCCCGGGCCCGGTCCGGATGGAAAACCAACTGCTCCGCTGGGTGGCCGATTTGGTGGGCTACCCGGCCGGGGCGGTCGGGAACTTGGCCTCGGGCGGGAGTATCGCCAACCTCGTGGCCATCGCCACCGCCCGTGAGGCCCATGGACTGAAGGGCGCCGATTTTCACCGGGCCGTCGTGTACCTGACCAGCCAAGCCCACCATTGCATCGAGAAGGCGCTCCGGATCGCCGGCCTCGGCGAGGTCGTGGTTCGCCATGTCCCGATCGATGACCGCTGGCGGATGCGGCCGGATGGGCTGGCCACGGCGATCGCGGCCGATCGGGCCGCCGGGCTCAAACCGTGGTTGGTGGTCGCGGCCGCCGGCACCACCGACACCGGGGCCGTCGATCCGCTCGATCAGATCGGGCAGGTGGCCAAGGAGGCAGGGTGCTGGTTTCACGTCGACGCGGCCTATGGCGGGTTCTTCTTGCTGACCGACGAGGGCCGGGCCAAACTGGCCGGGATCGAGCGATCAGATTCGGTCGTCCTCGATCCGCACAAGAGCTTGTTCCTGCCGTATGGGATTGGCCTGGTGCTCGTCAAGGATCCAGCCCCGATGCTGGCCACCCACCACTACTTCGGCAACTACATGCAGGATGCGATGCGGGCCCCGGGTGAGGTATCGCCGGCCGATGTGTCGCCGGAACTCACCAAGCACTTCCGGGCGCTCCGGATGTGGCTGCCGCTCAAATTGATCGGCGTGGCGCCGTTTCGGGCCGCCCTCGAGGAAAAGCTGTTGCTCGCCCGGTATTTCCGGCAGAAAGCGGCAGCCCTCGGGTTCGAGGTCGGACCCGAGCCCGACCTTTCCATTGTCACCTTTCGGTGGGCGCCGGCGGGGGCTAGTCTGGAAACCGCCAATCGGCAGAACCAACAGATCGTCGAAGGGGTGCGAAAGGACGGCCGGGTGTTCCTTTCCTCGACCATGATCGATGGCCGGTTCACCCTTCGCCTGGTGGCCCTGTCGTTCCGAACCCATCGAAAGACGATTGATCTGGCTCTCCGAGTGCTGCGTGAGCAGGTCGAGGCGCTCAAGCCATGTTGATGACGCTGGTGACCGCGATCGCGCTGCAGACCCTGGACCAACCGATCTCGGTGTATGCCGGCCGAGTGCTCGATGGCAAAGGTGGCCAGTTTCGGAATGCCACCGTGGTGATCGACCGCGGCCGGATCCTCCGGATCGAACCCCGGAAAGTCGCCCGGCCCACGTTCGAGTTTCCGAACGGGACCCTGATGCCGGGGCTGATCGACGTCCACGTCCACGCCACCGCCTATGTGAATCGGCAGGGGCGGATGCACACCACCGCGGACGGCGACACCCCGACCCAAGTGGCGTTGTCGGCCGCGGCCAACGCCGGTCGGACGATTCAGGCCGGCTTCACCACGGTTGCGAGCATTGGTAGGGCCGATGACCTCGATCTCCGCGATTGGATTGCCCGGGGTGAGGTGTCCGGTCCCCGGATTCTGACGAGCCTTGACCCGATTACCGACGCCACGCTCTCGCCCGATCAGTTGAAGGCCCTCGTGGAGCAGCGACTGGCGGCTGGTGCCAACCTGATCAAACTGTTTGCGTCCCGGAGCATCCGCGAAGGCGGAACCCAGACGATGTCGGAGGCCCAGCTCAAGGCGGCCTGCGACGCGGCCCGTCGCGGCGGAGTGCCCTCGATCGTGCATGCCCATAGCCCCGAGAGCATTCGCGCGGCCGCCCTGGCCGGATGTCACCAAGTCGAACACGGGGTCTTTGCGACCCAAGAGGTGCTCGATCTGATGGCAAAGCTGGGGACATATTTCGACCCCCAATGCGGCCTCATTTTCCGGAACTACCTGGACAATCGGCGTTGGTTCCAAGGCATCGGCAATTTCACCGCCGAGGGATTCGCGGCGATGGAGCAGGCCATCCCGTTGGCCGTGGCTACGGTCCGGAACGCATCGCTGACGCCAGGACTCAAGCTGGTGTACGGCACTGATGCAATGGAAGGCACACACGGACGGAACGCGGAGGACCTGGTCTGCCGGGTCCGCCAGGCCGGGCAACGACCGATGGATGTCATCATCGCCGCCACATCCCGGAATGCCGAGGCGCTCGGAATCGAGAAGGAGACGGGGTCCCTCGTTCCAGGGCTGGCGGCTGACCTGATTGCCGTCGCCGGCAATCCCCTCGATGATATTGGTGCGGTAGGACGGGTCGTGTTCGTCATGAAAGCCGGCATCGTGGTTCGGCACGACCCGACCCTGGCCTCTCTCGGGAGTCTCCGGTGAATGGTGAAGTGTGGTTGGCGGCCCTGGGTGGGTTGATCCTTGGGTGGCTGGGTCGCGCCTTGGTGGCCGCTCGGGCCCGCGACGTGGGCGCGGCGACGCAGACCATCGAGTTGCTGCGGATCGAATCTGAAGCCCATCTTCGGGCCCTCGAGGAGGCCCGGGCCAACGGGGACCGGTCGGCGGTCCGAAGAAACCTTGCCGTCGCCGAGAGCTCGGCTCTGGCCGATCGGGTGGTGGAACTCGAGTCGGTGGTCGCGGAAATCGAAGACCGCCGGCGGGAGGGCCGCGCGTTGTCGGCAGAGCGGGCCCGTCTGGCGGAACGGTTGGAGCAGCTGACCCTTCAATACCATCGGCTCGAAAGCGAGCGGACTCGCTCGGTGTTGATGGCGGATGCCGTGGAGAGTCAGCTCAAGCAGTTGGCTGAATCGGCCCAAGCCTCGCGGTCGCTCCAGGCCACCGAACTCCTCGACGTGAAACGACACCTCGCGGGAGCCGTCGCCGAGGCCGATCAGTTCCGGCGCGAACTCGCCGCCCTCCAAGCCGAACTCGGGAGCGGTCCACGCGCTGGCCGAGCGGGTCGAGCCGCTTCGCCGGCAACTGGAGGATCGCGAGGGCCTGATCCGATCACTCGCCGGAGAGCGCGACGAGGCCACCCGGAGCTCTATTCGACAGGAGCGGGCGTCGGTCACGCTGCGGGCTGATTTGGAGCGAGAGGTGGCGCGGCTGCAGGCCGCCGCGACGGATTCCCTGGCTCAGGCCCGGCAGACCCGGGCCGAGGTCGAAAGCTTCCGGTCCGAGCTCAAGGATCGGGACCTCCGGTTCCGGACGCTGCTCAACGACCGGCGGCATTTCGCCGAGCAAAACCAGGACTAGATCGCCCGGCTCCGGGAGGACATAGTCCGGGCTCGGTTGGCCGGTGGCGACGATCTCCAGCGGATCACCGGGATCGGACCGAGCCTCGAACGGAGGCTGAAGCAGCCTGGTATTACGACCTTCCAGCAGATCGCCAGCTGGAGCGAAATCGACATTGAGCGGATTTCGAAAGAACTCGGCCCTTTCTCCCACCGGATTCGGCGGGACCGCTGGATCGAACAGGCCCGGCAGGTCGGCTCGCTCGAGGGCGAGCCGGCGGCTTGAATCGTCCGCTCGGCGTATGTTTAAGGATGGACATGGATTGGAGGACGTGGGTCATCGGGATGGCGGGAGTAGTCCTGGCCGGGGCGTGCAGCGCCCGCGGTGGTTCAGGGGCCAGCCGGGTCGTACTTCAACCGGAAAACGGCGAGCGCCACCTCAAGAACGTGCGGCAACTGACCTTCGGCGGCAACAACGCCGAGTCGTATTTTTCCCGGAATGGAAAGATGCTGATTTTTCAGCGTCAGGAAAAAGCCGACAGCGGGTGCGATCAGCAGTACGTCATGAACGTCGATGGGTCGGGCATGCGGCGGGTTTCGAACGGGTGGGGCCGAACCACCTGCGGGTTCTTCTACGCCAACGACCAACGGGTACTCTACAGTTCGACGTTCAAACACGACAAGGCGTGTCCGGCCCCACTCGACCAATCGATGGGCTATGTCTGGCCGCTGGGGCAACTCGAGATCTACACCTCGAAACGCGACGGCAGCGATCTCCAGCAACTCACCAACAACGGGGTCTACAATGCCGAATCAACCGTATCGCCCGATGGGAAAAGCCTCATTTTCACGTCGACGAAAGACGGTGATATCGAGCTCTACGCCATGAATGTCGACGGCACCAACGTGCGGCGGATCACCAATCGAGTCGGCTATGACGGCGGGGCGTTCTATTCGCCCGACGGGACGATGATCGTCTGGCGGGCCGGTTATCCCGCCACCGCCAAGGATACAGCGGACTATCGGAACCTTCTGGCGCAACGAGCGGTCCGGCCGAGCCGAGTGGAAGTCTGGGTTGCCAACGCCGACGGGTCGAACCCCCGGCAAGTCACTCGGCTCGGCGGCGCGAATTTCGCCCCGTTTTTTCACCCCGACGGGAAACGGATCATTTTCAGCTCCAATCATCCGAGCCCCCGAAGCGGGAAGTTCGACCTCTACCTCGTGAACATTGATGGGACCGGCCTCGAACAGATCACCACGTACGAGGATTTCGACAGCTTTCCGATGTGGAGCCCTGACGGGAAGAAACTCGCCTGGGCTTCGAACCGTAACGGCAAGCGCGAGCGTGACACCAACCTGTTCATTGCCGACTGGGTAGACTGAGGCCGCATGAAATCGATGCTCCGGTGGTTGTGGGATTGGACCAAGTCGATCGCCGTGGCACTGGTGGTGTGGTTCTTCCTGCGGACGTTTCTGGTCGAGGCCTTTCGGATCCCCTCCGGCAGCATGGAGAACACCCTGCTGATCGGCGACTTTCTCTTTGTGAACAAACTGATGTACGGCGCCGAGGTTCCCCTGATCAAGAAGCGGTTGCCGGCGGTTCGGGAACCGAAGCGTGGCGAGATTCTCGTCTTCGATTCCGTCGAAGAGGAGGGCCTCAAGGTCGTTAAGCGGCTGATCGGCGTTCCGGGAGACACCCTGTCGATGGAAAGCGGCGCCCTGTTTCGCAACGGGGCCAAGGTCGATGAACCCTGGGCCATTCGGACCGACCCCACGGCCAACGCCGATCCGGCGGGCCGGGCCCAGATGCGGCGGTGGCAGGTCAAGCACTACGTCGGGGGCGACGCCGACCGCTATGCCCCCGACCTCAATAACTGGGGCCCGATCGTGGTGCCGGTTGATTCGTTCTTCATGATGGGCGATAATCGCGATGGTTCGTACGACGGCCGCTATTGGGGCTTTCTCCCCCGGTTGAACGTTCGGGGCACCCCGGTCGTCGTCTACTTCAGCTACAATCCGGACACCTACAAACCGATTCCCTTCGTCACCAACGTCCGGTGGGGCCGTCTCCTCACGTTGCCCCACTAACGTGCGGCGCCTCGAGTAGCGGCCAAGACCGCCCCGGCAATCGGATTATCGCCGAGGTTGGCGGGGTGACGCCGGTTGGCCGTTCGGGCGAGCTCTCGATCCACGGGTGGCACTATCTCCGGGTCAACGGCGATTCCAGCCGGGTTGTGGCCGTCAATCGGGAACGGATCACGTCGATCGGCACCCGGCTCGGTGTCCCGCTCCGGGCCGGGGTCGACCTCAATCTGGGCTTGGATGGCCGGATGGCGAAAATGGGTCCGGCACCCGGCCGGGCGGTTGGGGCGGAGGCCGGGTTGGGGCTTTCGCTCGGTCGCCGGGCGCGGCTATTCCCATCGGTCCGCTATGACATCGGGAGTTTGGACGAGGGTGTGAACCAGCGGGACATCCGGGGTTTTTCGATGACGGTTTTTGTTCGGAGTAAATAATAGTACTACTAAAGCGCCTAACGCTGTTTCTTGACGGAGGAGCCCGGTTCGGGTACGTTGACGCCGTTCTGACCCTAACGGTCGGATTGACGAGGAGCTGGCGTGGCAACCGAACTAGGTGGGATGCAGGTCACATCGTTGCTGGAGGCGTTGCCGGGCATCGCCGCGGTGTTGCGGAACCCGGTGGCGGACGCCTTCGTTGGCTTGATCCGGGCCGGCGCCCGGCTCAGCGAGTTCAACGTGGCGGATGCCGAGGAGATCCTCCGGTATGCGGTTCGCCGGACGCTGATGACCCAGGACGAGACCGACCGGATCCTCGCCGACGTCAAAGAAGCCAATGAGCGCCGGGCGGAGCGGGCCTTGGAGCGCGAGAAGGGCAAAGCCGCCAAGAAAGCCGCGGCCGTCGCACCGAAGCCCAAGCCCAAGCCCAAGCCCAAGCCCAAGCCCAAGCCCAAGCCCAAGCCCAAGCCGGTTCTTGCCAAGAAAGCACCGGCCAAAGCCACCAAGCCGGCCAAGAAGAAGAAATAGGGCGCGCCGCTCGGCGCGCCCCCCCGATGCCTCGGGCTGGTTCAGCTCGCTTTTCGGACGTTCGAGGCCTGCAATCCCTTCGGTCCGTCCGCGATTTCAAACTCGACGTGGTCGCCTTCGGCCAGCGACCGGAACCCGTTCATCGAACCACTTGACGGTACCTTTCGCCATCGCTGGTAACCTCGTACGCTGGGAGCCTGATCGGCTCGGGGAATCGCCCGGCTCGAAACCGCAGCCAGGCTGACCAGCGATATTCTCAGGTCCGGTCCCGATTTTGTCAATATGACCGCCGAACCCCTATCCCGGAGTCCGAACATGCTCCCCATGCTTTTCTTGCTCACCTTGGTTCAGCAACCGGCTCCGGTCGTTACCCGGGTGGCCGTTGAACCGGCCAATCCCAAGATCTCGATCGGCGATACGGTCCGGCTCCGGGCCACGGCGTACGACGGATCCGGTCAGGTCGTGACGGCAGTCGCCGTTCGCTGGCTCCAATCCGGTGGGAACTTCGAGGGGCAGGTTGACTCCACGGGTCTGGTCACTGGCGGGGCTACCGGGACCATCGTTGCGACCGCGATGGTGCGGCACGCGGGGTCGGCTCGCCCGATCATCGCGGTGACCGAAATAACGGTGTTGCCGCTCCCGGCCCGCCGAGTCGCGCTTGAACCGGAGCCGTCATCGATGGTGGTTGGACAGAGCCTTACGATCCGGGCCACCTCATTTGCCGCCAACGACGACCAACGTTCCGATCCGGTGGTGTGGACGAGCGAGAGCCCCAAGGTGCTGACGGTGTCCCCTTCCGGCCGGGTAACGGCCCATCAGGTTGGGCAAGGCACGGTGGTGGCCCGGGTCGGCAGAATCGAACGGGCCCTTCGGATAACCGTGAGTGCCAATCCGGTCCGGTCCCTGGTGATCGCGCCGGCTCGGACCCCGGCCCGCACCGGCGATGTGATTCGATTCACCGTGACCGGCCGGAGCGCGGCGGGAACGGCGAGCGGCAAGCTGGCACCGGAATGGTCCCTCACGCCCGGCAACGCCCAGATCGACCCGGACGGAGTGTTCGTCGCCGATCTACCGGGTACCTACCAAGTGTTTGCCTCGTACGCCGGCCAGACGGTGGAAGCGTTGGTCGACGTGGCGCCCCGGGACGCGATTCGTCCCATCACAGTCTTGGGGCGGCTGCCGCTCGGCATGATGACGACCGAGTTCTGGCTTCACCCGAACGGCAAGAACGGGTATCTCGCTACGGCCGGGCTGACCGGCGTCGGCGGCGACAAACTGTATGCCGTGGATGTGAGTGACCCGGCCAAGCCCCGGATCACCGACTCGGTAACGGTAGACGCCCGGATCATCAATGACGTGATGGCCACCGAGGATGGGAAGTACGCCGTCATGACACGGGAACAGGCCTCGAGTCGGAAGAACGGGATCGTGATCCTGAGCCTCGAGGACCCGGCCCATCCCAAACCGATTGCCGAGTTTACCGAAACGGTGAGCGGCGGGGTCCACAGCACCTACGTCTATCGCGGATACGTGTACCTGACCGACGACGCCACCGGGTCGATGCGGGTCATCGACATCCGCGACCCGCTCCATCCCAAGCAGGTGGCGCGATGGGAGACGCCGCCGCCGGTGGAGGGCCGGACCCTGCATGATATCGACGTGAAGGAAGGCCTCGCGTATCTGAGCTACTGGAACGACGGCCTGATCATCCTGGATGTCGGCAATGGCGTGAAGGGCGGCAGTCCGGAGAATCCGGTGTTCGTCTCCCAGTTCAAGTACGACCTCAATGCGCTCTACCGCGAGGTCGAGGCGGTCGGCGGGCCGGGGTTCATCCGGGGCACCCACACTGCATGGCGGGCCGGCAAGTACGTCTACGTGGCCGACGAAGTGTTTCCGGCCAAGGCCGTGGGCCAGGGGGTCCCGGGTTTCGGCCGGGCCTATGGCCGGCTCCAAGTCGTCGATGTGTCGGATATCACCAAGCCAAAGAGCGTGGCCTGGTACGAATCGAAGGACGGCGGTAGCCACAATATCTGGGTTGCCGGGGACACCTTGTTTTTGGGCGACTACCAGGGCGGGCTCCGGATCATCGACGTCAGCGGGGAGCTCCGAGGCGATCTGCTCCGACAGGGCCGGGTGATCGGGAACGTCTCAACCGGTGACAAGGCCGGCCATATTCCCAACATCCCGGGGGCCTGGGGCGCGGTCTACCAGAACGGCCGGATTTACGTTCCGGATGTGAATTCGGGGCTTTGGATCCTCCAAATCGAGCCCAAGCGGCAACTTACGCCATAAGCCTAACGAAGGTATCTTCGCCGGTATGTCGACCCCGCCACCGAGTCTCGTGATCCGCTCGTTCCTCGACCGGGCGGAGGGACTGTCGCACTTCCTCCTTCGAGCGGGCGAGGCGCCACGGCTCTTGGCGTTCGACGATGCCGCCGGCTGTCCGGTCGAGACCGCGCTCGCCGCGCTCGAATGGACCGGGGCGGTCGGGATCCTCAAGGAAGAGGACATGGTCCAAGCGGTTCGGCTGACGAGCGAGACCGCCGCCGCCGTGGTCGAGCGGCGGGTCGGCGGCAACCGGCAGTTCGTTTATCTGGGCCCTCGGCTCGATGCCCCGCCAATGGATGTCTTCGAGGGCCGGGTCCTGTTCGATGAACCCGGCGTCAAGGCGGTCGAGTTTTCGCAGCGTGGCCACGCGCTCGCGCACTTCCTCCGGGCAACGTCAGGTACCGGGTCCCTCCTCGCCATTCTGGGTCGCCGAGCTCCGGAGGTCCGCCATATCCGGCGCTGGCTTCGTTCGATCGTCGAGGAACTCGACGGGCAGAAACTCTGGGTTGGGGGGTGGTTTGCGTCGAGCGCGGCAGGCGCTCTGTTCTGTACTTCGGAGCCCGAGCCGAACTTTCGTTACATTGAGGTTGGCCTGGAATCCTGAAAACCAGGCCAGTACGGTGTTGGTGATGTGGATACACAGTTTCCACATTCGTGGGTAACCGCCGCAATTGGTTGTCAACAATAGGCTTCTGCTTCAACAATCCCCCGGTCGATAATTCGTAACCCGAATAAAATCAGGCACTTGCGGGCTTGATCAACGATTCCGAGCTTGGTTTGAGGCTCGGAGCGATTGGTGGTGGGTTCCGAGTTTGATTGGGGGGCAAAACATGGTAGCCCACCCGCTCCGATTTGGCGCCTCGGAGTGCTTTGCAGGAAGATCCGCAGCGCCTGGGTCCCTCAGTTGCCTAGCGAACGGCCGCGACCGGCGAAAGCCGGTGCGGCCGTTTGCACGTCCAAGTCTTCGCCGCTCAGTCGTCTTATCTTTGTCTTAGCGTCTTAGCCTCCAGGGTGGCACCATGCCGGTTTCCTATGCAGTTGCAACCGACCGGAAGATGAACCTACTGATTGCGAGTGAACGCGAGATCTTGGCCCGAACCCTGGCGGATTCGGTTCGGGCCCAAGGGCACCAGGCGTTGGTCCAAGAGAACGCGGCCGGCGTGGCCGATGCGCTTGGGGTGCCGGGTCTTGATGCCGTGGTCCTTGATGCCGACTTGCCGGGCGTCGATTGGGAGCAGCTCCGTTCGGCGTTGATTCCGAGTCGCCCAGTCGTTCCGGAACCGCTCGACGCGGTGGAACGCCGCCATATCGCAACGACCCTCCGCTACACCAACGGCAATCGGCGGAACGCGGCCCAGTTGCTCGGGATTGCCCGCTCGACGCTGCTGGCCAAGCTGAGAAAGTACAGCCTCGACAACGACTGAGGTTTCTCAGTTCAATCTCACCCGACCGAGTCTTGAGATGACGATTTGGCGGGTGACGGTCCCTCGGACGAGAACGATCGTGATGTTCCCGGCCCCCATGGCCAGGCCGTTGGGGCCGTAGGTCGTTGCGGATCCGGCGGGCGTCAGCACCACCCCAGAGGCCCGGGGACCGGGCCGTCGCCGGATGCTCTGGGAATCGGGGCCGAGGGCCTGGACGACGAGTGAATCAGGGGCGAGCACGAGTTCGACGGGCTGGCCAAGAGCGCGGGCACTTGATTGGGCTACCCGATAGGCCTGCACCACGGCACTCTGGACCTCGGCAACGGCGGCCCGGTCCGCCGTGGCGGACGCCCCGTGGACGACGCTTAGCGTCAGAATCGACATCACGGAGAGCACCACCGCGGTTTCGGGCAGGGTCATTGGGGCGATTTCGGGTTGAGAGAGTGCCATAACGTATTGAAGCGGTTGGGTTTCCGATCATCGTTTTTTCTGGACTTGGGGCCAAGAACCGCGAATAGCCGGGGGGGGATCCTCCCCCCGGGGCTGGAGTGCCCCATCTTTCATCCGGTTCCGGGGTTCACCCTGGGGTAATCTGAGCTTTTCTTCCGACGGAGGTTGGGGCCAATGGGAATGCTGATCTTTCTCGCGATCGCGGTGGTGGTAGCGCTCTGGGTCATCGGCGCGTACAACGGCCTGATCGCGCTGAAGAACCGGGTCCTCAATGCCTGGAAGCAGATCGACGTGCAGCTCAAGCGGCGGCATGATTTGATTCCCAACCTGATCGAGGCGGTCAAGGGTGCGATGAGCTTCGAGCGGGACACCCTCGAGGCGGTCATTGCCGCTCGCAACAAGGCGGTCGGGGTCCAAGGCGTGGCGGCGACCGCCAAGGCGGAAGGGGAGTTGTCCAGTGCGTTAGGCAGGCTCTTCGCCTTGACGGAGAATTATCCAGATCTCAAAGCCACGGCCAACATCGGCCAGCTGCAGGAAGAATTGACCAGCACCGAGAACAAGATCGCGTTCTCGCGGCAGCTCTACAACGATGAAGCGACGCTCTACAACACGAAGCAGATGCAGTTCCCGACCAACTTGGTCTCCGGTCTCGCCAAGGCAACGCCGGCGGAACTTTGGGAAATCGAGGATCCGGCCGAGCGAGCGGTACCGAAGGTCGATTTCGGGTTCAAGAAGTCATAGACACGAGTGAGCGAAGGCAATCTGTTCGAGCAGCAAGCTGCCAACAAACGGCGGTCCGTGTGGCTCACCGCCGGGTTCGTGGTGTGTACGGCCTGGGTTGGATTTGGCGGTGACTGCGGTTTTTATCTGTTGACCCGCGATGCGCCGGCCGGCGGGTATCATCACGTGGTACCCTGCATCGGCCTGACGGCTTTGGCCATTGCCGGCGGGCCCGCTCTATGGCCCGGAGCAAATCGGTCAGGTCGACCGGTTTGGTGAGGTAATCCATGGCGCCGCGCTGCATGCACAGCGCGGCGCTGGCGGCGTCGTTGACGGCGGTGAGCATCAACACCGCGGCGTTGGGCTCGAGTTCGAGAATCTTGGGAACCAGGTCAACGCCGTTGGAGTCGGGCATCCGGACATCGAGGCGCACGCAGGCAATCTTCTGCCGCTGGAGGGCGTCGATCGCTTCGGCGCCGTTGCCGGCGGTGGCCACTTCGAAGCCCTGTTGGGTCAAGAACCGTTTCAGGACACTCCGGACCGGCTCGTCGTCATCGACGACGAGCAGGGAGGTCGGGCCTTTTGACGCGCTGTTAAACTGGTAAGGCGCGGCGTTTTCCAAGGAGTTCCCTTGGCGTAAGGGGCGGTCTTAAGTCAATGAATCTGTGAAGGATGAGCAGTCGGGGTAAGGCCTTGAGGGCTCGGCACTCGGCACTCGGCGCTCGGGGGTTAGCCGATGAACTCGACTTGGACGGGGTGGGGGATGATCCCGGCGGCGTGGCCGCGGTCGAGGAGGAGTTGGACGGCCGCGCGTCCCCGGGGGCCGTAGTCGACGGTCCACTGATTGACGTACATGCCGACGAAAGTGTCGGTCCGTTCATCGGAGATCCCGCGGTTGTATTGCTTGGCGTGGGCCAAGGCGTTGGCGCGGTTGGCCAGGGAGAACTCGATCGAGGCCTTGAGGTCGCGGGCCACTTGGGCGGTGACGGTGGGGCCGAGGTCCCGGCGGACCACATTGCCGCCGAGCGGGAGCGGGAGTCCGGTTTCGCCGAGCCACCAGGCGCCCATGTCGTCCCAGAGCTCGAGGCCGATATCGGCATAGGTCAGCTGGCCTTCGTGGATCAGGAGACCGACCGGTACGTCGCCGCGGAGCACGGCGTCTTCGATCTGGTCAAACGGCATGACGACCGGCTCGAAGTCGGGTTGGTAGAGCCGGAGCGCCAAATAGGCGGTGGTCATGGTGCCGGGGATGGCGATGCGCATGCCCTTGATGGCGGCTCGCGGATCGGCCGGTTTCGGCGACTTCGACACCAAGCGAGGTCCGTAGCCGTCGCCCATCGAACTCCCGCTCGAGAGCAAGGCGTAGGTATCGGCCAGGTAGGCATAGGCGTGAATCGAGACGGCGGTGACCTCGAGTTCGCCCTTTAGGGCGCGGTGGTTGAGGGTCTCGATGTCCTGGAGTTCATGGACGTATTCGAGGTCACCGGTTTCGATCTGGCCCGATGCCAACGCGTAGAACATGAAGGCATCATCGGAGTCGGGCGAGTGGGCGACACGGATACGCATGACGGTCTCTATTTGACGGCGCGGGCGCGGTTCTTGAAATCGGTGAGCACCGGTTGGTGTTCGGAATATTCTTTGCGGCCGGCGGCGATCTCGGCGTCGTACGCCGCCAGGAACTGGCGATAGATTTTGGCCACGGCCGCCGAGTTGTTCTCCTGCAGGGCCACTTCGCCCTGAACCAAGAGTCCGAACAAGTGATTGGGCTGATTGGCCAAAATGGTGTCGGCCTTGGCCCGGGCTTCGGCGAATTCGCCGACCACCATGTGGATCATGGCGGCGTGATACCGGGCATCGGCGTCGAGTTCGGCCGGCAAGAGCTGGCGGTAAGCTTCCAGGGCCATCGGCGAGAACAACATCACAGTATCGGCGGCGTTGGCCTCGGCGGCCCGCATGATCCGGCCGAAGAGCCGGTCGAACCGTTCGCGCGGGGACATCTGGCTGATATCCGGTGCCCGGCCGGCCGTCGTCGGGTTGGCGTTTCCGGCGTTCCCCATCGAGATACCCGTCGGAGCCGGCTGTTGGCCGCGTCCGAAGAAATAGGCCACGACGGCCACCGTGGCGATGACGCCGACGGCCACGGCGATCCAGGCGGTCCGTTCCTTCTTGACCCCTCCGCCCGGTACCGCCTCCGAACCACAGTGGTGGCAGAACCGGGCCCCGGGCGACAAGTCGACCGCGCAGGACCGGCACTTCCGGGGACCGGTTGGGGCGCCGCATTGGCTACAATACGGGCCGGAGACCGGGGTTTGGCAGGTGACGCAGGCGGTGATCGGAGGGGCGGTCATCGCGGGGTAAAGTAGGGGGGCGTGGGACTCTGGGGTACTGGTGTGCGGCGGGGTCTCCAACTACCATCCTATGCCTACTTCCGCCAAGGACTTATGAGTCAATCCTCGGCCCCCGAACTTGCCCAAGTTCCCGGAGCACAGCATCTCGGAGACCTGGCCCGCGGGGGGATTTGTTGGCGGGTCCTGTTCGAAACCAAACTCGATACCCGGCCGGTAAAGGGCCGAGTTCATTTCGTGACCGAGTCGGGGCAGCGTTCCACCGGATGGATCTTCATCGAGCCGACCGAAGCCGACCTGATGCGGCGCTTTCAGGATTTCAGCGCGATCGAATGGTGGAGGCTGCTCGAGAGCCTCGCCTGACCGCGGGTTTTGTCTCGTAGTTCCTCATGACATCACGTGCTCTGCTGGTGGGCGTCGGCTTGATGGTATCCGCCAGCCGGTTGGCGGCGCAGGCCGTTCCGGACTCCCTGGACGCCATTCGGCGCGTCAAGGCGGTGGTGATCCAAACGTCCGACGTCTACCCGCCGGGCCAAGACCGGGGCTTTCTTGCCAAGGCCTTCAACGGCCTTCATTTCACCACCCGCCCCGGGGTTGTCCGGCGGGAGATCCTGATTCGCCCCGGGGAACTCTACGACTCGGCGAAGGCCGCGGAATCGGAGCGAACCCTCCGGGCGATGCGGATTTTTCGCCAAGTCAAGGTCGACTCGATCCGAACCGACTCGGGTCTGGTGGTGCGGGCGGCGACGCAAGACGCGTTCACGACCCGGATCGAGGGCAGCATCGACGGTTCGGTCAAGAGCAACACCTGGTGGGTGGCGCTCAACGAGCTGAATCTTCTCGGGACCGCGACCCGGGTCGGGGTCCGGTACCGGAAGACTCCCGATCGGGATGCGGTGACCACCTCGTTCCAGCGCAATCGGTTGATCGACAACCGGATCGGGATCAGCGCCTTTTACGACGCCCGCTCCGATGGCCGGGCCGTCTATGGCGTGACGTGGCTCCCGTTTTGGTCTTACGCCGCCCGAGCGAGCTGGTGGGTTTCCGGGGAGGAGCGTCGGGAGCGAGTGTTTCAATTCGTCGACGGGAACACCACCCCGCGCGACACCCTCCAGCGACGGTTCTGGATGGGCAAGCTGGGCGGGTCGTGGGCCACCCGAACCTCGAGTACCGGCTACCTCCGCCTGGGGCTCGAGGGCCAGATTCGCCGGGACGATTTTGCCAGACAAAGCCGGGTGGATACCCTGGGCCGGTCGGTGTCCGGCGCGGTGACGGGCTCCCTCGAATGGCGGGCGGCCCGGTTCCTGGTCAGCCGCAATTTCGAGGGGTTTGGACGCCAAGAAGACGTCGATCTGAGCACGGTGGTCCGGGTTGGATTGGGGTTGACGCCGAAATCGTTCGGCTATCGCGACCATGGAATTGTGCCCGGCCTGTCGGCCCGGACCGGCTTGGGTTGGCGGAACGGGTTTGTGATCCTGACCGGAGCGGCGCTCGCGCGGATCGGTGAAGCGGGTGCGGTCGATTCGGGTTCGGTCCATGTCGGGGGGACCGTCGTCCTTAAGCCGAAGCCGAGGCAAATGGCGGTCTTCCATGCCGCCCGAGGGTGGCAGAAGAACCCGATGCCGGCCGGGGAATTCGATCTTGGGCTGGGTCTCGGTCCCCGCGGATTTACGCAGCACGCCTTCACCGGCGACCGGGCGTTTCTGCTGGGCGCCGAGTACCGGTACACGGTTACCAGTGACTTCCTCAATACCGCCGGCCTCGGACTTGCGGCGTTTGCCGACTACGGCGGGGCCTGGTACTCCGGCAGCCCCCAGCGAACCGGCTATTCGGTCGGGCTCGGGCTTCGGTTCGGCCTTACGGTGGCGAGCGACCTGGCGCCCGCCCGGGTCGACCTGGCCTATATCAACGGCACGGGGCTGACCAAAGGGGCGTGGCGGCTGGCTTTCGGCAAGGGGTTCGTCTTCAGTACCTCGGGTCGCCTGGACCGCTGACCGATCCAACCCTAGCTTCAAGGCATGACTGAACCCCTTGGTACCCCGCCGGACCCCGTGGCTCCGCCGCGCCGCCGCCGTTGGAAGTTGATCATCGCCGGCGCCATTCTCCTTCCGATGGCGTTGTTCGTCCTTTACATCTCGGTGGCGTTGACGTGGAGTTATTCCGACGGCGACCGGGCCGGCCAACTCTTCAAGTTTTCCCACAAGGGCTGGCTCTGCAAAACCTGGGAGGGTGAGCTCAACATCACGCCCGGAGCCGCCGCGCCGACGATCTGGAAGTTCACCGTCCGGGACGATCAGGTGGCCCGCCGGATCAACGACGCCCTCGGTAAGCCGGTGGTGCTCCACTACAGCGAGCACTACGGGCTCCCGACCAGCTGCTTCGGCGATACCAACTATTTCGTCGACGCGGCCCGCGTCTCCACCCCGTAAGTCCCGTGAAAAAAATCTGGCTGGTGCTGGCGGGCTACCTTTGGCCGGAGATTCCGGCCCGATTGGGCGATACGCCGTTCCTGTGGACGGAATCGGTGGGTCGAGGGCGAGTCATCTCGCTTGCCGGTGATCCGAACTCTCGCGATCTGTGGCGTGGATTGCTCCCGATTTTCGCCAATGCGGTGTTCCTGGGTGGGGGTCGCTAAGAGGGTTCAGGTTGGAACCAGCGAAACCGATTCCAGTCGCGGTTTCGTAGTAAGAAGCAGGACTTGATCCCCCTGCTCGATCACTTGCGGTCAACTCTGGACGGTGCCAGTTTCCTCGACCCTGGCGCCGTAGCCAAGTTGGTAAGGCAGAGGTCTGCAAAACCTCCATGCGGCGGTTCGAATCCGCCCGGCGCCTCTCGTTCCCTCGCTCCACGAGGGAGGTCTGCTCAGTTGGTTGCTGTCCCTTGCGGTCGTAGGTCCCTCCGTGGTCCCGGTTTCCTTTGGTGTGCCCCACGTCCAAGTCCAGTCGCCCAACGGCTCCATCGCCGGGCGGGTTGTGATGTCCAAGGAAGGCACCCCGGTTGCCGGGGCCAGAATATTCTTGACCAACCTCCGGAAACGCGCCGTCACCGATTCGGTCGGCCGGTTTGGGTTTGCGGACCTCAAACCGGGAGCCTATCGAATCGAGGCGAGTCTGATCGGCTTTGGCCCGCTGTCGGCCATGGTGGTCCTCGGTGCCCGGGAGAACAAGGAGATCGAGTTTCGAGCCGATACCTTGGGTCAGCTGTTGCCAACCATCTTTGTCGAGGGCGAGGCCGAACCGGTGCCGTTGCGGGTGCTGTCGACCTTCGAACGGCGGATGTCGGTAGGGCAGGGACGTTTCATTACCCGGGATGACATTGTCAAGCGGAATCCGATCCGGCTGATCGACATGATTCGGTTTCTTCCGGGAGTTCGGAGCGACTGCCGGGGGGCGATCTGCCAGATTCTGCTCAACCACGATCGAAGCGGCTGTCCGCCCGCGATTTTCGTGGACGACCAGCGGACCAGTATGGCGGTGTTGGATATCACGCCGCCGGGTGACGTCGAGGGCGTGGAGGTGTACCGCGGCGCCGCGGAAACGCCGCCGGAACTCAACAACCAAACCGCTCGGTGTGGTGGCGCCATCGCGATCTGGACTCGCCGGGGCCGGCGACCGTGAGGACGGGTGCTACGGTGCTCTGGCTGTCGTTCGCCGCGCTGGCATCGGCGTCGGCGCAGCCCCGTTCGGCGGCCATTCGAGGCATCATCAAGAACGTCCAAGTCGGGGTGCCGCTCGAAGGCGCCCGGATCAGTCTCGTCGGAACCCCTCATTCCGCCACCAGCGATGCCCGGGGGCAGTTTCGGTTTATCGATCTCGATCCCGGGCAGTACGTGATTCGGGTCTCGGCCATCGGTTATGTCATGATGACGTCGCCGTTGTTGCTGAAAGAATCCGAGACCCTCGAGGTCGAGTTCGAGGCCAATCCCGAAGCCGTGAATCTGCCGGAGTTGACGGTCGAGGAACGAGCGAACCACGGGCCGGCGGATTGGCTCCGGCGGAAATCGGAAGGGCGGGGTCGTTACATCACCCGGAAGTACATCGAGGATCGTCGGGCCTTGACGGTGCCGGATGCGCTCGGGATGGTACCCGGCCTCAGGATCGAATGCCGGGGCTCTCAGATCTGCGTGGCCCGAATGGCCCGGGCCCCGCGGGGATGCTCCCCGGCCTTCTTCATGGACGGGATTCCGACGGACCCGGCCGTTCTTTGGCTGACCCCGGTCGGAGAAATCGAAGGCATCGAGGTCTATTCGGGCCCGGCTGAGACCCCGCCGGAGCTCGAAAGCGCCCAGGCCCGGTGCGGCGTCATCGCCATTTGGACCCGTCCGCCACCGCCCCGGCGTCCCAGGGAGAAAAAACCCAAGGCCGCCGACTCAACTCAGCGCCCGGCTAAGGCCCCCGCTTTGGACTCGATTCCGTTCAGCAACGACTGATACGAGGCGGCGAACTTGGTGACGCCGTCGGTCTCCAGGAAATCCGTGACCTCGTCGAGGTGAATGCCGGCCGCTTTGAGTTGGGCGAGCCGGTCTGGCGCGGAGGCGACGGCCGCCCCGATCCGGATAGCCGGGTTGCCGTGATCCCGGTAGGCTAGGAAGGTGTCCGGCGGCAGGGTGTTGACGGTGTCCTTGGCCACCAAGGCTTCGACGTAATAGGTGTCCGGGTACTTCGGGTCCTTGGTGCTGGTTGAAGCCCACAGCGGTCGCTGGGGGGTCGCACCCTTCTCTGCAAGAGCTTTCCACCGAGGGCTCGCGATCGAGCGTTCGAACGCGGCGTAGGCGGCGGCAGCATTGGCGATGGCAATCGTCCCGCGAAGGCCTTTGGGGTCGCCCGCTTGGTCGAGCATGCCATCGATCCGTCCGTCGACTCGGCTGACGAAGAAGCTGGCCACCGCACTGATCCCGGCGATCGGCAAACCCGCGGCGACCCGCCGTTCCAATCCCGTCAAATAGGCATCGATCACAGCCCCGTAGCGGGCCACCGCGAAGAGCAGGGTGACGTTCACGTTCAGCCCGGCCGCGATCGACTCGGTGATGGCCGGGAGCCCGGCTGCGGTGCCGGGAATCTTGATCATGGCGTTCGGCCGATTGACCGCCGTCCAGAGCCGCTTCGCTTCGGCCGCCGTGGCGGCCGCGTCGTGGGCCAGCGTTGGGGACACTTCGAGCGACACGTGCCCGTCCCGTCCTCCGGTAGCCTCAAAGACCGGCCGAAACGCATCGCAGGCGGCTTGGACATCGGCGACCGCGAGGTGCTCGAAGATCGCCGCGGGCGCGAGGCCGGCGGCCGAGTAGCGGCGGATATCGGCGTCGTAATCGGCGCTCGAGGCGATGGCCTTTTCGAAGATCGTCGGGTTCGACGTCATCCCGAGCAATCCGTCGTTGGCAATCATTCTGGCCAGCGTGCCCGAGGCGATCAAATCGCGGGTGATGAAGTCGTACCACGGGCTTTGGCCCAAAGCGCCGAGTCGAACCAAGGGGTTGGTCATTCAGGTGCTCCGCTGATGGGATCGCCGGATCGCCTCGGCGATCAGATCGACCGTGAATCCGAACTCCTGGAACAGGCGTTCGGCCGGGGCCGAGGCGCCGAAGTGATCGATCCCGATCGACTCGCCGCGCTCGGTGACCCAGTTGAGCCAACCGAAGGTCGAGGCGGCTTCGACCGAGACGCGGGCCCGAATCGCCGCCGGCAGAACCTGTTCCCGGTATTGGGCCGGTTGGGCCCGGAACAACTCCCAGGAGGCGAGTGAGACCAGCCGAGTCGGGAGCCCTTGGTTGGTCAGTTGCTGGGCGGCGGCCAGACCGAGTCCGAGTTCCGAGCCATTGGCCAGGATGATGGCCTCAGGCAGGGTTGGGGGGTCGTAGAGCACGTACCCGCCGGCCCGGACGCCCTCGGCGTCGGCTTTGGAATGGTCGATGGGCGCGAGCTTCTGGCGGGACAGAATCAGGGCGGTCGGGCCGTCGCGCCGCTCGAGGGCGGTGCGCCACGCCTGGGCCGTTTCGTCAGGGCTTCCGGGCCGAAGCACAACGAGATTCGGAATTCCCCGGAGCATGGCCAGGTGCTCGATGGGCTGGTGGGTCGGGCCATCCTCGCCGACCCCGATCGAATCGTGGGTGAAAATGTAGATCGTCGGCAGGTGCATCAAGGCGGCTAGCCGGATCGCGGGCTTCATGTAGTCGGAAAACACCAAGAAGGTGCTGCCGAACGGCCGAATCCCGCCGTGGGCCGCCATCCCGTTCATCGCGGAGCCCATGGCATGCTCGCGGATCCCCCAGGCCACGATTTGACCGGGGTGCTCGCGGCTGAAAGTCACGCCACCCTTGAGGTGGGTGCCGGTGCTCCCGGCCAGGTCGGCTGAGCCGCCCACCAGGTTTGGGATGACCGGGGCGAGGGCGTTCAGGGTAGTGGCGGATGCTACCCGGGTGGCCAACGAATCAGTTGGTTTGAAGGCCGGCAACGTGGCGTTCCAGTCCACGCGGAGGGTGCCCTGATTCCAGTCGTCGAGTTCGGCGGCGGCGGCAGGTTGGGCGGCTTTGAACGCGGCCAGCCGGGCGTCCCATTCGGTACACCAGGAGGTCCCCCGGTCCACCGACTCACCCATGTGGGCGGCGGCCTCTGGCGGCACATGGAACGGCTCGGCCGGCCAATTGAGGATCGCTTTGGTACGAGCGATTTCTTCGTTGCCGAAGGGAGCCCCGTGGGCCTCGGACGTGTTCCGTTTGGTCGGGGCCGGGTCCCCGATGACGGTCCGGAGTACGATCAGGGATGGCCGGGCCGACTCGGCGGCGGCGGCCGTGAGGGCCTGGTCGATCGCGTCGAGGTCGTTGCCGTCCGCGACGTGCAGCACGTGCCAGCCGTAGGCCTCGAACCGGCGACCGACGTCCTCCGAAAACGACCGGGAGGTGCTGCCGTCGATGGTGATCTTGTTGTCGTCGTAGATCAGCTTGAGCTTGCCCAAGCCGAGGTGGCCGGCCAGGGAAGCGGCCTCGCTGGCCACACCCTCCATCAGATCGCCGTCGCTGGCCAGGACCCAGGTCCGATGGTCGATGATCGAATGCCCGGGCTGATTGAACCGGGCCGCTAGGAACCGTTCGGCCATGGCCATGCCGACCGCGTTGCCGATCCCCTGGCCCAGGGGGCCGGTGGTCGTTTCGATGCCGGCGGTATGCCCCCGTTCCGGGTGGCCTGGCGTGTGGGAGCCCCACTGGCGGAAGTGCTTGATCTCTTCGAGCGAGAGATCGTAGCCGGACAGGTGGAGGAGCGAGTAGAGCAACATCGAGGCGTGGCCGCACGACAACACGAACCGGTCGCGATCGACCCAGTCGGGGCGGTGGGGTGCGTGACGGAGGTGCTTCGTCCACAGCACGTAGGCCACGGGAGCCAACGCCATCGGGGTGCCCGGATGACCGGAATTAGCCTGCTCGACCGCGTCCATCGAGAGGGTTCGGATCGTGTTGATGGCGGACCACGCCAGAGAATTCTTCGCTGAAACGGCGGAGACCGGCAGAGTGCGCTCCCTAATCCGGCACCGGATTGGAATATGGTGGGGTGGTGAAATCGGGTGCCACAAGTTTAGCGGAGGTGCCCGCGCCGCCACTAGGCACCGGCCACCATGTTAGATTTGTTCCCTGTGCGTAAACCTTCAAGTATTCGCCGCGCTCCCGCCCCGACCCAGGCTCGTAGTTCCGAGACCCTCCGGCGGACCGGTAGCAAGTCCTACCAAGGCCACCGAGACCAGTTGATGGCCGTTCACGGCCCGGTCTGTGCCTATTGTGGCCTGTCGTTCCCGGGCGAGGAAATCACCCTCGACCATGTCCAGCCCCGGAAGGGCAAAGTCGCCTACGACCGGGCGGACAATCTGGTCCTCGCCTGCAAGTCCTGCAACGCGGCCAAGGCGGACATGCCCTTCCTCGGATTCCTGTTGGCCCGCCGGGCTCGCGGGGTCTTCCTGCTCCACTACGGCGAACACCTCTCCGACGGCATCAAGCAGACGGTGCGGGGGTTGGTCGAAAAGCCCCTCTAAGTCCGTGGGACTCTTCGATTCGCTGTCGATCCGGGATCTCGTCTTCCCGAACCGGATCGTGGTTTCCCCGATGTGCCAATACTCGAGTCACGATGGGTTTGCTACGGACTGGCATCTCGTGCATCTCGGGAGCCGGGCCATTGGCGGGGCGGGGACCGTCGTGTTCGAGGCCACCGCGGTGGTGCCTGAGGGCCGGATCAGCCCGAGCGATCTCGGGCTTTGGAAGGACGACCACATCGACCGGTTGGCGCCGATTACCCGGTTCGTCGCGGCGCACGGCGCGGTCCCGGCCATCCAGTTGGCCCACGCCGGCCGGAAAGCCAGCACCGCGGCCCCGTGGGCCGGTGGCGGAATGGTATCCGAGGCCGACGGGGGCTTCGAAGCGGTTGGTCCGAGCGCGATCCGGTTTGCGGAAGGCTATCCGATGCCTCGGGCGCTCGAGGGGTCGGAGCTGCCGGCGGTGGTACAGGCCTTCGCCGATGCGGCCCGCCGGTCACTCCAGGCCGGCTTCCAACTCATCGAACTCCACGCCGCCCACGGCTATTTGCTTCATGAGTTTCTCTCGCCGCTGAGCAACCGGCGGACCGACGAGTACGGTGGCGGATTCGAAGGACGGACTCGGCTGTTGCGCGAGGTGGTCATGGCGATTCGAGCGGAGTGGCCGGATCGGCTCCCGCTCTTCGTCCGAATTTCAGCGACCGATTACGCGGAGGGTGGGTGGGATCTCGATCAATCGATCGAACTCGCCCGCCTCCTCAAGGGGCTGGGGGTCGATCTGCTCGACTGCTCCTCGGGGGGGAACGTCTCGGGTGTCCGGATTCCGCTCGGGCCGGGGTATCAAGTCCCCTTTGCCGAGCGAATCCGCCGCGACGCCGGGATCCTGACGGCGGCCGTGGGGTTGATCACCGATCCGGCTCAGGCCGATGAGATCATCCGCACCGGCCAAGCCGATCTGGTCATGCTGGCTCGCCAACTGCTCCGGGACCCGTATTGGCCACTCAAGGCTGCCCAGGCTCTTGGCGTGGCCACAAGTTGGCCGGGTCAGTACCTCCGTGCCGCCCCGCCCGGGTCGCCGGCCCGGTAGGAGTCACCCGACCGCTTCCTTGACGATCCGGGCCTGCTCGACCGTATGGGCGTGGTGGGAGCCTTCGGCCGGGCTGGCCCGATCGGGGCGGCCGGCATACCGGAGCGACGCCTGGCCGGCCAGCAGCCCGCTCAGACGGGGAGCCACGAAGGTCCACGCGCCCATGTTCTTAGGCTCTTCCTGACACCAGACGACTTCCCGAACATTGGGGTATCCCGCCAAGAGGGCCCGAAGCTCCTTCTCGGGGAACGAGTAGAGTTGTTCGAGCCGGACGAGCGCCGGCCGGGTGGCCGGGTTCCGGTCGGCCTCCGCCAGGATGTCGTAGTACACCTTGCCCGAACACATCACGATCCGGGTGACCTGGTCCGCTCGCGACCGGGCCGCCCGATCGTCGAGCACCGGGAAGAACTGGCCGCTCGACAACTCCGCGACGTTCGAGTTGGCTTGGGCGAGGCGGAGCAGACTCTTCGGCGTGAAGACGATCAGCGGCCGCTGGCGGTTCCGGCGGGCTTGGCGCCGGATCAAGTGGAAGTACTGGGCCGCCGTCGTGCAGTTGGCGATCCGGATATTCTGTTCGGCCGCCAGTTGGAGGAACCGTTCCAGGCGGCCGCTCGAGTGCTCGGGGCCTTGGCCCTCATGCCCGTGGGGCAGCAGTAGGGTAAGCCGCGAGGTCACGCCCCATTTGGATAGGCCGGCCGCCAGGAATTGATCCACAATGACCTGTGCCCCATTGATGAAGTCGCCGAACTGGGCCTCCCAGAGGACCAGCGCGTCGGAGGCCGCCACGGCATAACCGTACTCGAAGCCTAACGTCGCGAGCTCGGACAGCGGGCTGTTGTGCACTTCAAACGAGGCCAGGGCTCCCGGCAGCCGCTGCATCGAGCAGTGGGTCTGGCCGCTATTGGCGTCGTGGAGCACCAAGTGGCGGTGGCTGAAGGTGCCCCGTTCGGAATCCTGTCCGGTCAACCGGACCGGAACGCCTTCCGCGAGGAGCGTGGCAAACGCCAGGGACTCGGCGTGGCCCCAATCGATGCCGCCCTCGGGGCCCATCGAGGTCCGGCGCCGTTCGAGTTGGCGGGTGAGTTTCGGATGGACCGTGAAGCCGTCCGGGTAGGTCAGCAGTTGATCGTTCAGCGCCAGCAGGGTTTTGGCTTCGACGGCGGTGGCGGGGTCCTCGAACACCAGCTTGGCTGGCGCCGGTTCGGCCGGCGTGGGCTGGGAGTGCGAGGCCTTCAACCCCTGCTGCTGATCGATGAGGTGCTGGTAGACCGCCCCGTACCGGTGCTCGGCCTCCTCGGCGGTGAGGACGCCCTCGGCCACCAAGGTCCGGCTGTAGGCCTCGCGGACCGTCGGGTGCGACTTGATCCGTTCGTACATCTGAGGCTGGGTGTAGCTCGGTTCGTCACCCTCGTTGTGGCCATGGCGGCGGTAGCCGACCAAATCGACCAAGGCATCTTCCCGGAATCGCTCCCGGTACATCATGGCCAGCCGGACGGCGGCCAAGCAGGCCTCCGCGTCGTCGGCATTGACGTGAATGATCGGAATGTCGAACCCCTTGGCCAGGTCGCTGGCGTGCCGGGTTGACCGCGAGTCGATGGCGTCGGTCGTGAACCCGACCTGGTTGTTGGTGATGATGTGGATCGTGCCGCCGGTCCGGTACCCGCGGAGGGCGCCGAGGTTGAGCATTTCCTGGACGACGCCCTGGCCCGCGAAGGCGGCGTCGCCGTGGATCACCACCGGCAAGGCGGCTGTTGAGTCGTGGTACGCCTCCGCGGCGCGGCGCTGGGTCTGGCGGGCGCGTGCCCGTCCGTCGACCACCGCCCCGACGAATTCCAAGTGGCTCGGGTTGTGGGCCAGGGCCACGGTGATCGAACGGCCCGACTTGGTGATGACGGAGCCCTCTGCGCCGAGATGGTACTTCACGTCACCGGTGCCCTCGTCCTCGCCCTCTTTGCCGGGTTTCTTGCCCTCGAACTCGCCGAAGACCGTGACGTACGGCCGCCGCACCGTATGGACGAGGACGTTGAGCCGGCCGCGATGGGCCATGCCGAGGACGACATCGCGGGCGCCCTGATCGGCGGCCATGTCGATGACTTGGTCGAGCATCGGCACCAGCAGGTCGACGCCTTCGATCGAGAATCGTTTTTGGCCGAGGTACGCCTTGTGGAGGAACCGCTCGAAGGCCTCGACTTGGATCAAGCGATCGAGCAACTCGAGCTTCTCGTTGCGGTCGAGGGGCTGCCGGTGGGCCCCCGATTCGATCTGCTGGCGGAGCCAGACTCGCTCGTTGTGGTTCGAAATGTGTTCGACTTCGTAGGCAATCGTGCCACAGTACGTCGCGGTCAGGTTGGGCAGGGCCTCGGCCAGTGTCGCGCCCGGGACGGCCATCCGGAGGACTGCGGCAGGGAGGTGGGCCATCACCTCGGGAGTGAGTCCGAGCGGCCCGGGATCGAGAGCCGGATCACCGGACGGCAACTTACCGAGCGGGTCCAGGTGCGCGGCAAGGTGGCCGTGGGTTCGATAGGCCTTGACCAGCGCCATGGCGGCCGCGACTTGCTCGAGGTCGCTAGTGGCGGCGATCCGGGCTGGGCTCGGATCGGCTGGCGGCCTCGGGGCCGGCGCGGTGCCCGTCGGGAGTCCGAGCGCGGCGGCCGCCTGCTCGTAAAACCGGTCTTCGCCTTGAAGCAGCCCTTCCATGGTGCGAAGAAACGCGCCGGATTCGGCCCCTTGGATTACCCGGTGGTCGTAGGTGCTGGTGATCATCATCACCTTGCCGACCCCGAGCCCGGCGATCTGTTCGGGCGTCAGGCCGTGGTATTCGGGCGGGTAGCCGATTGCCCCGACGGCGATGATACTGCCCTGACCGGCCATGAGCCTCGGCACCGAGGCCACCGTGCCCAGGCCACCCGGATTGGTCAGGGTCATCGTGGCCCCGGCAAAATCGTCGGGCAGCAACTTGTTGGTCCGGGCCTTGTCGATCAGCCCCTCATAGATCGCGTAGAAGGCCGCGAAGTCCAGTCGCTCGGCGTGCTTGATGACCGGGACCACGAGTCCCCGGCTCCCATCTTTCCGCTCGGCGTCGACCGCGATGCCGAGATTGATCCCATCGGGATCGACCCGGTGGGGTACTCCGTCCGTCATGATGAACGTGGTGGCCATGGCCGGATGGGCGGCCGCTGCCCGGACCAGGGCGTATCCGATCAGGTGGGTAAACGAGACCTTCTCGATCCGTCCCGCGGCTTTCGCGGCCCGATTGAGTTCAGCCCGCCGGGACTCCAGCGTCCGGACCGAGATCTCCCGGAAGGTTGTCGCCGTCGGAACCGTCAGACTCTCGCTCATGTTGACGGCCAGACGGGCTGCCGGTCCCTTCAGGGCCTGGCGATTGGGCGGTGCCGCCGAGCCGTTGGTCGCTGCCGCTGGGGCGCTGGCGCCATTGGTCGGGGCCAGGACGACCGCGGGCCGCTCCCCGACGCGGCCGGATTCGAAGAGCCGGCGCCACTCGGGGGCAACGGTCGCGGGATCCTTGAGGTATTCCTCGTAGATCGCTTGGGCAAAACCGGCATTAGCGGTTTCGAAGACGTTGGGATCGATCATGCTCGGCACTCGGCTCTCGGCACTCGGTACTCGGCTGTGGGGACTGGGGTAAGGCGACTTAAGATAAACCGCGGCGTCTTGGGATGGCCTGGGCCAGGTCGCGGTAGCGGTTGGACTCCTCGCGTCGGCGGGTTTCGTCCCAGCCGAGTTCTTTGCCCATCAGTCGGGCCACCGGGTCCACGGCGGCGAGGCCGGCGTCGGGCGTTTCGTGGGCAATCGACAATCGGCGGAACATCACGTCATCGAGTCGGCGGGCATACTCGGTTCGGACCGAGTGGACCACTTCGGCGCCGATCGCGCCATGATGGGGGTGGACCGGTTCTTTGAGGTGGGGCCATTCGTCGGCGATGCCGTAGAGATCCGGAACCTCGGACCCGTGCTGACCGACCAAATGGGCGACGACCGGCTCGGTCAATCCGCGGGCCACCCCGCGGGCGAACAAGGCCTCGATTTTGTACGCCTCTCCGCTGGGGGGCGGTTCGATGGCGCTTCGGGCTTTCATGAGGTCCGGATCGACGGCCCGGCCCCAGGATCTTCGAGCCGGTGGACGACGTCGACCCACGGACCGGTGGCGTTGATCACAACCCGGGCGCGGACGGCTCCCTGGGCGCCGGTCAGTTGGTCTTCGAGGATGGCGCCGGTAATCCCGCCGTTCTCCTGCTCGAACGCGGTCACCCAGGTATGGTTGGCCACCAGGGCGCCGTGGCTGGCGGCCGAACGGACGTTGGCGAGCGTCGATCGGGCGTCGTCGCATTGGGCGTCCCAGTCGAGCGCGCCCCCCGACAGCCCCGGTTCCTTGAGGAGCGGCTCGTGTTCCAGGACTCCTCGCTTGCCCAAGGGTCGATGGCGGCGCACATTACCGCCGTGAGCGAAGAGGGCATAGAGCGTCAGGCCGAGCTCGGTTTTCCAGCGGGACACCCGGTCGCCTCGGTAGACCGGGAACAGGAAGCCGAGGGGCCGGACGATGTGGGGGGCAGTCCGAAGCAGGACGCCCCGCTCGGCCAGTGACTCTCGAACCAGGCCGAAGCGCCGGTGCTCCAAGGAGCGGAGCCCGCCGTGAATCAGCCGGCTCGATCGGGAACTGGTGCCCGACCCGAATCGCCCCGTTCAATCAGGGCCATCGCGAGGCCGCGCCAGGCGGCTTCGCGGGCAATCCCTGCTCCGGTAGCCCCGCCACCGACTACCAAAAGGTCGCAGCGGCGGGCGGAGAGAACCCAAATGGTCGCACGAGTGGAAGGGTTCATCGTCTGCCTATAAGTCCAACGGTACCCGAGCTCGGATTCGAGCAACGTCCCAGTTATTGGTTCTCCGCGCACTCGGCGCTGATGCGCCGGGGTAACCGGGTCCTCGATCTTGCCTGCGGCGCCGGGCGGCATGCCTTGGCTGCCGCCCAACTCGGGGCCCAGGTCGTGGCCGTTGACCGCGACCCCGCCAAGATTCGTGAGGGCCGGGATGCCGCCAAGGGCTTCGGGCTCTCGGTCGAATGGGTCGAGGCCGACTTGGAGCGGACCTGGCCCCACCTCGGCCAGTTCGACGTGGTGCTGCTCTTCAACTACCTCGATCGCCCCCGGATGCCCCAGGTCACCCAATTGGTCGGCCCCGGCGGCGTCCTGATCTTCGAGACGTATCTCGAGATTCAGCGGCAGCTCGGCTGGGGCCCGCAGCAAGAAGCCCACTTGCTCAAATTTGGCGAGATCTCGGGCCTGGTTGCCCCGCTGGCCATGGTCCATGGCCGAGAAGCCTTCGAGCCGGCCGACAACGCTCAGTGGGCTGCGATGGCCAGCGTCCTCGCCCGCAATCCAAAGTAACGCCATGACCCAGCGGCAGGCGGTCATCGTGGCCGGGGTGCGGACCCCGTTCGCCCGGGCCGGATCAGTGTTCAAGGACACCAATGCCGTCGCCATGGCGCGTTTCGCGACGCGGGAGCTGCTCTCTCGCAGCGGGATCGACGGGCGCGAGGTCGATGAAGTCATCTTCGGACAAGTCGTCCCGTCGGTCGTGACGCCTAACGTGGCCCGGGAAGTCAGCCTCCTGCCGCAGTTTCCTCGCACCATCCCGGCCTATTCGCTCAATCGGGCCTGCGCCTCCGCCGGCCAGGCCATTTCCGCGGCCCACGATCAGATCGTGCTCGGTCATGCCGACGTCGTCGTGGCGGGCGGGGTCGAATCGCTGTCGGATATTCCGATCCTTCATTCGCGCCGAATGAGCCAGCTCCTGGTTGCCGCCAGCCGGGCCAAGTCCTTGGGAGAGCGGGTCGGCATTTTCGCGAAGATCCGGCCCCGGGACTTGGTGCCGGTCTCTCCCGCCATCGCCGAGCCGTCGACCGGCGAGTCCATGGGGCAATCGGCCGAGAAGATGGCCAAGGAGAACGGCATCACTCGGGAGGCCCAGGACCGGGTTGCGCTCCAGAGCCATCAGCGCGCGGCCGCGGCCACGGCCGACGGGCGACTGACCGCCGAGATCGCGCCGTGGTTCGGGGGGTACGACATGGGCGAGGTGACCTCCAGCGATAACGGGATTCGACCGGACAGCACGCTCGAGGCGCTGACCGCGTTGCGGCCGGTGTTCGATCGTCGGTACGGCTCGGTGACCGCCGGGAACGCCTCCCCGCTGACCGACGGGGCGGCGGCCACGCTGATCATGTCGAACGACAAGGCCCGGGCCCTTGGCATGAAGCCGCTGGCCGCGATCCGGAGCTATGCGGTGGCCGCCGTCGACCCGGGATGGCAACTCCTGATGGGTCCGGTGTTCGCCGTCCCGAAGGCCCTTGATCGGGCGGGGATCACCCTGGCCGATGTTGGCCTGGTCGAAATCCACGAGGCCTTCGCGGCGCAGGTGCTCTCGAATGTGGACGCGTGGGCCTCGAAGGCCTGGGCGGAGAAAATGGGCCGCCGGGGTCCGGTCGGTGAGATCGATTGGGACCGGACCAACGTCTCTGGAGGGTCGATCGCCATCGGGCATCCGTTTGGGGCCACCGGAGCCCGGATCGTGACGACGCTGGCCAACGAGATGCAGCGGCGCGACGTGCAATTCGGGCTGGTCTCGATTTGCGCCCAAGGTGGGATGGGGTTCGCCATGGTTTTGGAGCGGGTCTGATGGCGCTCCTGACCACCACGGTCACCGAACCCGGCATTGCCGTGATCGCGATTGATGTGCCCGGCGAGCCCGTCAATAGCCTCAGTCTGTCGCACAGCACCGAACTCGCCACCACCCTCGATCGCCTCGCCGCTGATTCCGCGGTCCGGGCGATTGTGCTTCGATCGGGTAAACCCGACACTTTCATTGCCGGCGCCGACATCAACCAGTTCGTCGCCTTCACCTCGGCGGCCGATGCCGAGGGGGCCAGCCGGCAGGGCCATGCCTTCCTCGAGCGGATCGAGGGGTTTCCGAAACCGATCGTGGTAGCGATCCACGGTGCCTGCCTCGGGCTTGGCCTCGAGTTGTCGCTCTGTTGCGCCTACCGGGTCGCGTCAGACCATCCGAAGACCCTGCTCGGGCTGCCGGAGGTCCAACTTGGGTTGCTGCCGGGAGCCGGCGGTTGCTTTCGGCTGCCCCGGCTGATCGGGGCCCGGGCCGCGCTCGACATCATCCTGGCCGGCAAGAGTGAACGCGCGGCCAAGGCGTTCAAACTGGGTCTGGTCGATGAACTGGTGCCGGAGAGCATTCTGCTCGCGACGGCCGTTGCCGCGGCCGATCGGCTGGCCCGCGACGGCAAGCCTCGTCGAAAGCCCGCGGCCGGCCTTGAGGCCGCCTTGCTTGACCGGACCGCGCTCGGCCGACGGTTGGTGTACCGGACGGCCCGGGCCCAAGTGCAGAAGAAGACCGGGGGACACTACCCGGCGCCGCTTCGCGCCCTCGAGGTGGTGCGGATCGGGCTGGAGCAGGGCAAAGATGCCGGCCTCACCGCCGAGGCCCGGGGGTTCGGTGAGTTGGCGGTGACGCCGGTGTCCCGGCAGCTGGTGCAGATCTTCTTTGCCACGAACGCGATGAAGAAGGACGACGGGGTCGCCGGCGGGTCGGCCGCCCCCCGGGAGATTCAGCGGCTCGGCGTGGTGGGTTCCGGGTTCATGGGGGCGGGCATCGCGGGGACGGCGATCACCACCGCCAAGTGCGAGGTCCGTCTCAAGGACGCCGAGTTGAGCCGGGTCGGCAATGGCATCAAGGCGGCTCGCGACCTCGTTCGCGGACAGGTCACTCGCCGGAAGATCACCCGATTCGAGGGCGAGCGTCTGGCCGACTTGGTGTCGGGCGGGACCAGCTTCGCGGGCTTCGAGCGGACCGACTTGGTCATCGAGGCCGTCTTCGAGGATCTGACCGTGAAGCGCCGGGTGTTGGCCGAGTGCGAGGCGGTACTCGGGCCCAAGGCGTTGTTCGCGAGTAATACGTCGACCATCCCGATTGCCCGGATCGCCGAGGGCGCCAAGCGGCCCGAGAACGTCCTCGGGATGCATTTCTTTTCGCCGGTTGACCGGATGCCGCTGCTGGAGGTCATTGCCACTTCCGACACCAGTCCCGACGCGATCGCGACCGCGGTTCGGTTCGGGCGGAGACTCGGCAAGACGGTGATCGTGGTGGCCGACCGGCCTGGTTTCTGGGTCAATCGCATCCTCGCGCCGTATTTCGTCGAGGCCGGCCACTTGGTCGTGGAAGGCGTGCCGATCGAGGTCATTGACCGCACCATGGTGAAGTTCGGGATGCCAGTCGGCCCGATCGCGCTTCTCGATGAAGTCGGGATCGATGTCGCGGCCAAGGGCGGAGTGGTGATGCGGGAGGCCTTCGGTGACCGGTTGGCGCCGGCGCCGGCCATCGCCAAGTTGGTCGAGGTGACCCGGCTCGGCCGGAAAGTGGGCACCGGGTTTTATCTCTATCATGACGGGCACAAGACCGATCCCGACCCTCGGGTCTATCAGCTGCTTGGCATTAAACCGCTGGCCAACACGGATACCGCCGAGGTCGAAAAGCGGTTGATTTACCCGCTGCTGAACGAAGCCGCCCGCGCCGCGGCGGAAGGCGTCATCCGGTCGCCGCGGGACGGCGACATCGGGGCGATCTTCGGGATCGGATTTCCCCCGTTCCTCGGGGGGCCGCTTCGGTTGATCGATTCGTTAGGCGCGGCGGTCGTCGTTGCCACCCTCGAGGCGTTGGCCGGGGCCCACGGGCCCCGGTTTGCGCCGTGCGAGGCTCTGGTCGAGATGGCCCGCACCGGCGGGACGTTCTACCCGACGGGCTAGCGGGTCAGCCGTTTCTTGGCGTGGAGGGCCGCCGCTTGCGATCGTCGCTGGATCCCGAGTTTGTCGAAGACGGTGTGGAGATAATTCTTGACGGTTTTTGCTGAGAGGCCCATTGCGACGGTAATTTCCTTGTTCGTCTTGCCTTCGGCCACCAACGAGACGATCCGTTGGTCTTGGGGTGTCAACGACGGATGACCGGCAGCCGCCGTGGTCGGCACGCTAGTATGGTCTCGGCACTACGCATTATTGAATTCGGGAGACCCATTGGACATCGTTCGCGATCAACCACGGAGCAAGAAGAAAATCATCCTCGGGGTGGCGGGGGTTGCCGTGCTGGTGACCGTTTCGGTCGCCCTGGTTCGGCTCAAGCCGGCGTCGCCAACGGTGGAGCGGGGCACCATCTATTTCGATTCGGTGGTGCGGGGTGAGATGCTCCGGGAAGTGCGGGGCCCCGGCACCTTGGTCCCGGAGGACATCCGGTGGATCACGGCGGTGACGCCGGGCCGGATCGAGAAGATCCACCATTTGGCGGGGGTCACGGTCGAGCCCGGGACCATCCTGATGGAACTCACCAACCCGGACGTCCAGATCCAGACGTTGAACGCCGATCGCCAGCTGACCGACGCCAAGGCGGCGCTGGTCCAACTCAAGACGAGCCTGGAAAGCAACCGACTCAACCAAGCCTCGCTGGTGACCCAACTGCGGCAAGAAGCGGCCGATGCCAAGCGCCGGGCCGAGGCCGGGGCCGAGCTGCTCAAGAAGAACCTCATCGTGCCCCTCGACCAGCAGCAGGCCGAGGAACGGGCCGCTTCGCTGGTCGAGCGGTTGAAGCTCGAAGAGCGACGGCTCGAGGTCCTCTCGAACACGATCGGGGACCAGATCAGGGTGCAGGAGCAGCAGATCGAGCGGCTCAGCTCGATCGCCGATTTCCAGCATGGACTCGCCGGCTCGATGGTGGTTCGGGCCGGCACTCGGGGCATCCTCCAAGAAGTCCCGTTCCAGGCCGGCCAGTATGCGCTGCCCGGTGCCACCTTGGCCAAGGTGGTGCCGCTCCCGATCCGCCTCAAGGCGGTGCTCCGGATTCCCGAGACCCAGGCCAAGGATCTGGCCATCGGCCAGAAGGCGACGATCGACACCCGCAACGGTTTGGCACCGGGACGGATCATTCGGATCGATCCGGCCTCGATCAACGGCACGGTCACGGTGGACGTCATTCTCGATGGCGCCCCCCCGAATGGTTCCCGGCCTGATTTGAGTGTCGATGGCGTGATCGAGCTCGAACGGCTCCAGGGCGTGCTCCACGTCGGCCGGCCGACCATTGCCCAGCAGAACAGCCCCGGCACCGTCTTCAAGTTGGTCGAAGGCGGGAGCCATGCCGAGCGGGTTCAAGTGAAATTCGGCCGGACCTCGGTGAGCCGGGTCGAGATTGTTGGAGGGTTGAACCCCGGCGATATCATCATCATGTCGGACATGTCGCAGTGGGACAACGTTGACCGTGTTCGCATCAAATAACCTCTTGGAGTCCCAATGACCGCTCCTGGCGAAACGCTGATCAGCCTGGAAAGCATCAAGAAGGTGTTCATGACCGACGAGCTCGAGACCCACGCGCTCGCCGACATTCACCTCACGGTGGCGAAAGGTGAGTTCGTCTCGATCTCCGGCCCGTCCGGTTGCGGCAAAACCACACTGCTCTCGATCCTCGGGTTACTCGATACTCCGAGCAGCGGGAAGTACACGCTCGCCGGTCATTCGGCCGAGTCATTGACACCCTCCGAACGGGCCCGCGTCCGGAACCGGCAAATCGGGTTCATCTTCCAAGCCTTCAACCTGATCGGCGACCTGACGGTCTACGAGAATGTCGAACTGCCGCTGACCTATCGGGGCATGCCATCGGCCGAACGGAACACCCGGGTGACTCAGGCGCTCGAGCGGGTTGGTATGGCGCACCGGATCAAGCACTACCCGTCGCAGCTATCGGGCGGTCAGCAACAGCGGGTGGCCGTGGCCCGGGCCGTCGCCGGTGACCCCGCCATCCTACTGGCCGACGAACCGACCGGCAACTTGGACTCGTCCAACGGCGAGGCGGTCATGGAGTTGCTGCGCGAGCTTCACCAGGGCGGGGCCACCATCGTCATAGTGACCCACGATCCCCGCTATGCCAAATGGGCCGACCGGGAAATCCGGCTCTTCGACGGCAAGGTGGTTGAAGAAGAATCGATGTTGAAGGCGTAGTAGACCCAGGTGGCCCTGAGGTCGGAATGAACGACATTCGCTATGCCATTCGGCAGTTGCTCGCGTCCCCGGTGTACAGCCTGGTGGCGCTGCTGACTCTGGCCCTCGGGATCGGCGTCAACGGTGCCCTCTTCAGCATCGTCAACTCGATCCTGTTCCGGCCGCCGGGGTATGCCGACCCGGCGACGCTGGTCGATGTCTACGAAACGAGCCCGGGGTTCCGGTACTCGACGACCTCGTATCCGAACTATCAGGACGTCAGAGACCAGAACGCGGTGTTCTCGGGTGTGGCACTGTTCCAACTCCAGACGCTCGGGTTTTCGCGCGGCGATCTGACCAAGTCGGTCTGGACGGAAGTGGTGAGCGGGAACTATTTCGAGGTGCTCCGGGTCCCGATTGCCATCGGCCGGGGATTCGATCCGGCGGAGCACGATGTGACGGGGGCACCGGCGGTGGTGGTGCTGAGCCACGGGTTCTGGACCCGCGAATTCGGAGCCGACCCCCGGGTGGTTGGGACGACGGTCCGCCTCAACGGCATGCCCTTTCAGACCCTGGGCATCGCCCCGCCGGAGTTCCGCGGCATGGTGCGGGGGCTGATCGCCGAGGTGTTCGTCCCCGCCGCCGCCACCGCGTATCTGTTCCCCGGTTCGACGTTCCTCACGGCCCGAGGCAATCACAACAGCTTCATGCGGGCCCGCCTCAAGCCCGGCGTGACGGCGGAGCAGGCGGCATCGAACCTGACCGGGCTCGCCGAATCGCTCGGAACCATGTATCCCGAAACGAACGGTGGCCGGACCCTGCTCGTGGTGCCGACCTCGAAGGTGACCCTCAACCCCGCGATCGACGGCGCGGTGGCCGGCGTGTCGCTCGGTCTGCTGGTGGTGCCGGGTCTCGTCCTGATAATTGCCTGCGCCAACCTGGCCACGCTGCTCCTGACCCGGGCGGCCGGCCGGCGCCGGGAAATCGCGGTGCGGATGGCGTTAGGCGCGAGTCGGGGGCAGATAATCCGGCAGCTGTTGGCCGAGAGCATGGTCCTGTCGGTCGCGGGCGGCCTGGTAGGTCTCTTGGTGTGCGCCTGGCTCGCAAGCATCCTGATTCGTTTCCAGCCTCCCGTTGGTGTTCCCTTGAGCCTCGACGTGGTGATTGACTGGCGGGTTCTCTTGTTCACCGGCGTGATCGCAATCGGCACCGGCGTGGTGTTTGGGCTGGTTCCGGCGCTCCGGGCCTCCCGGCCGGATCTCCAGGTTGACCTTCGGGAGGGGAGTCGCGGCAGCGCGGCCCGGTCCCGGCTCCGGTCGGGCTTGGTGGCCGGGCAGCTGGCGGTGTCGGCGGTTCTTCTGGTCGGGTCGGTCCTGATGCTTCGAGGGCTTCGAGGGGCCGCGGCGGTAGACCTTGGATTCGCACCGGCCGGCGCGGCCACCTTGATGTTCGATCCGCAGCAGCAAGGCTTCGCCAACGAACGGTCGCAGGCGTTCATCAAGCGATTCGTCGAGCGGCTTCGGGGCATACCGGGGGTGTCGGCGGTCTCGACGACCACCCGTCCCCCGCTCAACCTGAACGTCAACTCCAACGAGATCGTGGCTGAAGGCGCCGAACCGCCGAACGGCCGGTATCCGGAAGTTCAGCGGGCCCATGTCGGGAGCCAGTACTTCAAGACTCTCGGCGCCACGCTCGTGGCCGGCCGGGATTTCTCGGAGCAGGACCGCGGGGGTCAACCGAACGTCGTGGTGGTGAATGAGGCGGCGGCCGCGCTGCTCTGGCCCGGCAAAGAAGCCCTTGGCCGGCGCCTTTCGACCCGCGGATCGACCACGTGGCGGGAAGTTGTCGGGGTCGTCAAGAACATCAAGGTCGTGACCGTTGGCGAAGAACCAACCCCGCAGATCTTCTACCCACTCTATCAGAGCTTCGACTCGCCGACCGTGGTCATCGCCCGGGGCACCGGGAGTCCGGCTACTCTGGCTGTGACGATGCGCAGCACCCTCAAGGAACTCGATGCCGCCATGCCGGTCATGTCGACCGGGGTTCTGACGGATCAAGTCGGGACGGCGCTGTTCCCGGTTCGGCTCGCGGCCATGTTGCTCACCGTGCTCGGTCTGGCGGGCTTGGCTATTGCCGCGGTCGGGTTGTACGGGATCATCGCCCAAGGCGTGGTGGCCCGGACTCGTGAACTCGGGATCCGGATCGCGCTCGGCGCCGAACCCAACGCGGTTCGCGGGATGGTGCTTCGCGAGGGCCTCCAACTGGCGGTGATTGGGCTCGCGGTTGGTCTCGCCATCGCGGCCTTGGCGAGCCGGGTCCTCTCGACATGGCTCTATGGCGTGAGCCCGTACGATCCGGTGGCCTTCCTGGCCGGACCCCTCGTTCTCCTCGCCGTGGCGGCGGCCGCGTGCCTGATCCCGGCCCGTCGAGCCACCCGGGTCGACCCGGTCACCGCCCTCCGGGCCGACTAACCCTCACCGTCGCGGTCACTCAGGAGCTCCCTGCGGCACACTCTTCGGAGCCTGGCCAAGGCGCCCGGCTTCACGTTCGTCGTGGTCGAGGTCGGCTGGTCCGACCTGGGAGACTCGATTGAGCTCGTCGTCCAGGACGAAGGGCCCGGATTGGCCTCCACGACCAACCTGTTCGTTCCGTTCTATACCACCAAACCGAGCGGGTCTGGCATCGGGCTCGTGTTCTGCCGGCAGGTGGCCGAGGCGCACGGGGGCCACTTGGTGCTCCGGAATCGGCCGGATCGCAAGGGCTGCGAGGCGTTGCTGACCATTCCCAAACGGCTCGCGGCCGGCGTCTAGCCTAACGCGGTCGGCAGGGGTACCTTGCTTTTGATTCGAGAGGGAGTGCTGGTGTTTCCTGTGGAGTTTACGTTAGGCGGCTATATGGCCAAACACGAACGGGCTGCGGCGTTTGAAGGCCGCGACGGCCACGCCTATTCGTGCGCCCCCTATCTCGACGACGAACCCGATGCTCGAGGCCTGTTCGGCGCCGCCCTGCTGTTTATCCGGTGGGATCCGACCGGCCACAATCCCGTCGGACACGTCGAATCGGAGCACCTGGCGTGGGGCCACGACCCCGCCGATGCCGAGAGACGGTTGGGCGCCCTGTCCTTATTCGACGTCAAGGCCGCGCTCGATCAAGCCATTCTCGATCGGCCGGAGGGGTGGTAACCCGCGACAAGGGCTTGGTGCTGCAACGATCCGGCTCGACCTACCGGGTTGCCACCGGAGCGGGAGAGATCGTCGCGGCGCTCCGGGGCAAGCTGAAGCATGAGGACAAGCGCCGGGTGGTCGTCGGCGACCAAGTCTTGCTCGAAGCCGGCGGGATTACCGGGACCGAGCCGCGGCGGAACGTGCTCGAACGCCGAAGCGTCAACGGCCGGTCTTCTCGGACCGTGGCGGCGAACCTTGACCGAGTGCTCGTCCTGACCGCTGCGACCCAGCCCAAGCCGATCGTGAGCCTGATCGACCGGCTACTCGCCATTGCCGAAGCCAATGAGATTCCGACCGGCCTGGTCATTACCAAGATTGACCTTGCCGGTCACGCCGATCTCAGTCGCCGGTTTCGGAATGCCGGGTATCACGTGTGGCCGGCAAGTATTCGGACGGGCGAAGGGATCGATGCCCTCGCCGAGGAACTTCGGGGCCGGGTCACCTTGCTGACCGGCCCGTCGGGGGTTGGGAAATCGAGCCTCCTCAATCGAATTCAGCCCGGTCTGACCCTGCCCACCCAGGAAATCTCCGCCAAGATCGAGCGAGGAAAGAACACCACCGTGAGCGCCATTATGGTGCCGCTCGACGGGGGAGGGTTCTTGGTCGACACCCCGGGCTTCAGCGACGTGGGCCTCGCCGGCATCGAGCCTCGGGAGTTGGCCAGGTGCTTCCCCGAGTTCCGGAATTTGATCGATCTTTGCAAGTTTCCGGATTGCCGCCACCTGATCGAGCCCAGCTGTGCCATTCGCGCGGCGGTCGCCGCCGGCACCGTGGACCCGACCCGGTACGAGAGCTATGCCGGCCTGCTCGACGAACTCACCGGCGCCCCCCGTCACTGGGAATAACGCCCCCCCCACTAGCCGAGTGCCGAGTCCCGAGCGCCGAGTGCTGAGCCCTTAAGGGTCCACCGAGTTGTGTCCCGGGTGTCGACCTTCTCCATCATCCGGTCAAACGCCTCTTGAAGGTCGATCTTCTCGCGGTTGGCCATGCAGATCAGCACGAACAAGATGTCGGCCATCTCCATGCCCAGGTCACCCGCGGCCTCGTCCTTCTTCTTGGTCTTTTGGCCAAACCGATGATTGACCTCCCGAGCCAGTTCGCCGACCTCCTCGGACAACCGGGCCATGTTGGTCAGCGGATCGAAATAACCCTCTTCGAACCGCGAGATCCACCCATCGACTCGCTGCTGGCATTCACGTAAGGACATTGGGTCTCCCTATTTGATCCGGCCGTACTTCTTCATCGCCGCCATGACGCGGTCGCCGGGTAGTCCCGGAATCCGGAGGCCGTCGACGCCGGTGAACATCGGGGGGGGCGGCGAGGATGGCATTGACCACCGCCTCCTTGGTCGCGGCAATGGTAGCTCGGAAGAACGGATCGATGGCGTCGTTCGGGACCATCTCAAGCTTCGCTAGAGCGTCTTCCTTCGAGGCCCCCGGATTAGCGGTCGAGAACGCCAGGAACAAGTCGCCGGAGCCGTTCCCAGCCCAACTGCCGAGCTTGCCGAGTCCCATGCCGACCCGCCGAGCAATCCGTTTCAGTTGATGGGTAACGAGCGGCGCATCGGTCGCGACGATCACCACGATCGAGCCGCGCCCGAGTTTGGCCGCCTCCGCCGCCGCGTCCTGATCGGGCCGGACCGGGGCCGGGGCCCCACACTCGGGCACGCCGGCAATCCACGAGCGGGTCTGCGGCAGGGTCGCGCAGAGCCGGAGGTCGGAGACCTCCCGCCCAACCGGTACGCCGAGCACCTGGAGGTCGCCCCCGTAGTTGCATTGCAGGATGACGCCGACCGTGTACTCGCGGCCGAATAGACTCACCACCCGCGACGACGTCCCAATCCCGCCCTTAAAGCCGTTGCATCCCATCCCGGTTCCGCCCTCAACCGGACCCTCGACGACCGGTCCTGGCTTGGCGGCATCGAGGGCCGCCCAGGCGTGCTCCGGTTTCACATGCTGTCCGTTCGAGTCGTTCAGGAAATCGAACGTCTCCACCGCCACCGGGTAGGTGAACACGAACTCCCGGCCCCGGGCCAACTGCCACTGCAACGCGGCGTCGCGCACCACCCCGACACTATGGGTACCGGTCAGCAGGATCGGTCCCTCGAGAAAGCCTGATTCCTCGATCCAGTTGACGCCGGTCATGTCGCCCTTGCCGTTCTGATTGAGCGTGGCCGCCATCACGAAATCCCAGTTGCCCCTCGGACGGGGCAAGATGGCGGTCACCCCGGTTCGGATCGGCCCCTCGCCGGGCACCAACTTGCCTTCGCCTTTGATGATGGTGCTGTGACCGACGGCAATGCCCGGGACGTCGGTGATGGCGTTGGACGGCTCGGTCTTTCCCTCGAAGGGAATGCCTAAGGCTCGCCCGCGCGGGGTCTGCGCCGTCGCGGCGGCCGGGACCAGCACCGCGAGGAGCAGGAAACGAGAGATCATATGGTGAGCGCCTTGATGAGAGTCTTACAGAATACGGGAAGGTCGGCCGGCGTTCGTGAGGCAATCAGATTGCCGTCAACCACCACTGGACTGTCCTCCCACAACATCCCGGCGTTGACCAAGTCATCCTTGATCGCCCCGACGCTCGTCCGGGTCAGGGCCAGCACCTCATCCACCGAAGTATCCACCGTGATCGGATACCCCCGCTTCCCCTGATACGCCTTTTCCCTCAACCCCGCCACCACGGTCATCATCCCTTCCTCCTCGAGATTGCTCAGCGCCGAGTGCCGAGTGCCGAGTGCCGAGTGCCGAGACTATCTTCCCTAATCCTAATCGCCCCCCTCAATCCCCGAGCCCATGCGCCCTCGAGACCAGATCCTTGGCAACCTGGAATCCATCTATCGCGAGTCCTTCGATCGGGCCAAGACCACCGATAATAACGATCGCATGGCCGATCTCGACTGTGCCTACGTTCGCGATCAGTTGACCCTGGAGATTCTCCTCGACATCCGAGACCTCTTCTCGGTGGCCCCCGCCGCGAACAAGTCCGGCGGAAGTGCCCTCGAAAAGTTGGAAGCCCTCCGCCGCCTGACGAAACTCCGTCCATGACCCGATCCCTCGTCGGACTCAGTCTTCTCCTCGCCGGCTGCGCCCCTCGGCCCGGGGTCGATCGGATCGTGGTGGGAAAAGTGTGGACCGGCGATGCGGCGAATCCGGAGGCCCAAGCCATCGCGCTGGCCGGCGATTCGATCGTTGCCGTCGGCGACAGCGCTACGGTGCTCACACTGGCGGGTTCGAACACCGAACGGATCGAGGCCGGTTCCGGCTTGGTGATGCCGGGGTTCATCGACGACCATGTCCACCTGTTTGCCGGCGGGTTCCAGTTGGCCAGCGTTGACCTGCGTGACGCGGCGACCCCGGCGGAGTTTACCCGCCGAATCAAGGCCTTTGCGGCCACCCTGAAGCCCGGCGAGTGGATCACCGGCGGAGACTGGGACCACGAGCTCTGGCCCGGCACCCCACTGCCGGACCGGGCCTGGATCGATTCGGTCACGCCCAACAACCCGGTGTTCGTCTCCCGGCTCGACGGCCACATGTCCCTCGCCAACACGGCCGCGCTCGTCATGGCGAAGGTAGACCGGTCCATCCAAGAGATTTCTGGGGGCGAGATCGTCCGGCGGCCCGACGGTGAGCTGACCGGGGTGCTCAAGGACAACGCCGGCAATTCGGTGTTGGGCGCGATGCCGGCGCCGAGTCCGTCGCAACTCGATTCAGCGCTGGCCCGCGCCGGGCGTCATGCCGCGTCGCTGGGTGTAACCGCGATGTCGAGCGTCTCCACGAGCTGGCCGGAAGTGGCGGCGGTCAAGCGGGCCCATCAGGCCGGGACGCTCAAGTTCCGGGTGTCGCACTACCTCAACCTCGCCGAGTGGCGATCGGTGGCGGAGTCCCTTCGGGCCAACGGCCCGGGCGATGGCTGGATTCGAGTGGCGGGTGTCAAAGGCCTGCTGGATGGATCACTTGGCTCGACTACCGCCTACTTCGATGAGCCGTTCACCGACAAACCGGGAACGAGCGGCATGCTTACGACTCCGATCCCGTCCCTCAATGAGTGGGTAACCGGCGCGGACTCAGCCGGCCTGCAGGTGGTCGTGCACGGCATCGGCGACCGGGCCAACGGCGAACTGCTCGACGCCTTCCAAGCGGCCGCCGACAAGAACGGACCCCGGGACCGGCGGTTTCGGATCGAACATGCCCAACACCTGAGGCCTCGCGATCTGCCCCGGTTTGCGGAATTGGGCGTCATCCCGTCGATGCAACCCTACCACGCGGCCGACGACGGCCGCTGGGCCGAGAAGCGGCTCGGACCGGTCCGGATCAAGACCACCTACGCCTTTCGTTCCCTACTCGACGCCAAAGCCCGGTTGGTGTTCGGGTCCGACTGGACGGTGGCGCCGCTCAGTCCGATCCTCGGGATCAAGGCGGCTGTTACCCGGGAGACCATCGACGGCAGGAAGGTGTTCGTACCCGATGAGCGGATCTCGATGCCGGAGGCGCTCCGGGCCTATACGGTCGACAATGCCTATGCGATGTACTGGGAGGGCCGGATCGGCCAACTGAAGCCGGGATTCAAGGCTGATCTGGTGGTCATTGACCGGGATCTCCTGACTATCCCTGCGGCCGCGATTGACCAAGCCAAGATTCGGGTCACGGTGGTCGGCGGCACGGTCGTCTACCGCGCCCCATGACCCGGGCCACTTGGAACCAAATGGTGATCGGGGCGGTGGTGCTACCGCTCCTCGGCGTCGCCTTCGCGGCCGGGTCGGTGTTCCTTCTCGGCGCCAGCGATCGGGCCGGCGTGGTCATTGCGTACGCCATCGCGACGATGCCCCTGTCCGCCGGAATCGGGGCGCTCGGCCGGAACCTCGCCGTCCGCGCCCCGAGGGGACCGTGGGGTCTGGGCGCGGCCGGGGCGATGATCGGTGCCGTGACGGCCGCGTTGGTCGCGGCTACGATCAGGTTCCACCAAGCCGGGGCCACCGGTTTCGTGTCCCTCTCCGCCCTTCCGTTGACCTCGGAGTTTCTGATGCTGGCCGGGGTCTGCCCAGCGGTGATGGTCCTCGGAGCGGGTCTGGCCGCCCGGCAGGCCGGTCGGGGAACCCGCTCGGTAATCGGCTGGAGTGTGGCGGCCGGCGCCGGGTCGTTGGCGTTGGTCGGGCTCGTCCTCATCGTCGTTAGGGCTTTGGGCAGTCTGCCGTTCTTGAACCCCGTGGTGTTGTGGGTCCTGGTGGCGGCGGCCATTGCCGGACTGGGGTGGCGACGGCTCGACATCGTTAGGTAACCCTCGGAGGGTCGATGATTCGCTTGGTCCCGCTCGCTCTGCTCGGGGGTATCGCCTGCGGAAAACCGGTCTCGCTGTCACCGGCAAAGTGGCCGAAGGCCGAATACGATCGATTCATGGGCTCGATCCAGAATACCGTCCGGACGACGGCCGATGTTGCGACCGGAACCCGGGGGGCGGTCACGGTGGCTTACGGTGGGTTTGCCGCCCGGGCCGGACTGGAGACCCTCAAACGCGGCGGCAATGCGGCCGATGCGGCCCTGACCACCGCCCTGACCCAAGTGGCGCTGACCGCCGGGGCTCCGATCAGCTACTTCGGCATCATGTCGCTGGTCTACTACGACGCCCAAACCGGCAAGACCAGTACCATGAGTGCCGGGTGGAACACCATTCTGGACGAGACCGCCCCGCTCTCGATCCCCGGCGAACTCGCCCTGTCGGAAGACAAGCTCTGGGGGACCGTTCCGAGTGGCCGTACCGCGCTCGTCGGGGGCTTCATGAAAGGCGTGGAAGCCGCCCATCGAAAGTTCGGTAAACTCCCGTTTGCCTCAATGTTCGATCCCGCCATTCACGTCGCCGAGGCGGGGATGCCTGTTACCAAAGAGCTTGCGGGCGAGTTCATATCCCGCGAAGCGGATCTGAAACGCCTGGCGGCTACTCGCGCCGTATTCATGAAACCCGACGGCACCCGGTACCTCGAAGGAGAACGGTTCCGCCAACCGGCGTTGGCCCGGACGCTCCGGATGGTCGCCGCCCGGGGCGCCGACTACCTGTATCGGGGTCCCTGGGGGGAAAAGCTGGTCAGGGCGGTCCAAGCGGACGGCGGCAAGATGACCATGGCCGACCTCGCGGCCTATCAAGTCACGTGGAGCTCGCCCCGCATTGGGACGGTCGGAGATTATCAGATCTACACCGTTGGGGCCCCGAATTACGGTGGCCTCAATCTCATCGAAGCGCAGCACTTGGCCGCGGCGGCGGGCCTGGCGGCGGGGCCCCATTGGTCGGCATCGGGGGTCTCCCTCCGGAACGCCTCCAACATCACCAACGCCTGGATGCTGTCGCTGTTCCCGGAGTCGATGCGCGCCTCGCTCTACCCCGGGGTCGATTTTTCCGAGGCCTCGCGACTCACGCCGGAGCACGCTCGGCGGCTCTGGCCCAGAATCGCCGACGGAGTCAAACCACTCCAGTGGGCCAAAAACGGCAGTCACTCGGACGATGTCGTGGTCATCGACGAGGAGGGCAACATGGCGGCAATCACCCATAGTATCAATTGTGTGATCTGGGGGAAAACGGCCATCAATGTCGACGGGATCTCGATCGGAGATCCGGGTTCCTACCAGCAGGCGGCGATCGCGAAGGTTGGACCCGGTAAACCGCTGCCCGATCCGACCGAAACCGGTCTGTTGGTGAAGGAGGGCAAACCGGTGCTGGCCTTCGCCTCGATGGGGTCGGGTCTCCATCAGCGTACCTTCCAAGCCCTCCTGAACGTGGCGGTGTTCGGCATGACCGTCGACCAGGCAATCGACGCGCCGGACTTCTTCATCCCAACCCTGTCACTCAAGGATGGCGGCTATCTGGTGGCCGTTCCGAAGGGCCGGTTCCCGAAAACGGTGCTCGATGAAACCGGATCCGGGTACCGCGAGTACGACCCGGAGCGCTCCCGATTCGGTGGGGAAGGGGTGTGGGTCGGGATCAGTCGCGACCCCCGGACCGGCCGGCTCCGGGCCGCCTCCCACAATCGAAGCAACAGCGCCGCCGTGGCCTACTGACCCGGTGCAGGTACCTGCACCAGGACGCTCGCCTCCGCACCCATCGGGCGCTAAATTGTTCTCCAATCCCCGGGCCGGAGCCTCGGCTTGGTTTCTGGTAATCTGGCTCTCAAGCCCCTAATCTGGAACGACATGGCGACTCGCACTTCGCACCGCGCCCGCACCTCCGCCAAGCTCGAAAAAGCGGACCTTCTCGATATGTACCAGATGATGCTCCTCTCCCGGCGCATCGACGACAAGGAAATTCAGCTCAAGCGCCAAAGCAAGATCTTCTTTCAGATCTCCGGCGCCGGCCATGAAGCGGTATTGGCGGCGGCCGCGAAGGTGTTTCGGCCCTCGTACGACTGGTTCTACCTCTACTATCGCGACCGGGCCCTCTGTCTGGGCCTCGGCATGACCGCGACCGAGATGTTGCTCTCGGCCGTCGGCGCGGCGGACGATCCGAACTCGGGCGGCCGCCAGATGCCCTCGCACTGGGGCCACAAAGACCTCAATATCGTCAGTGCCTCGAGTCCGACCGGCACCCAGTTCCTCCAGGCGGTCGGGGCCGCCGAGGCCTGGCTCCGGTATAGCCAAAACGAGGCGATTGCCGATCGGGACCAGCACACCAATGCCGACGAAGTCATCCTCGTCACGACCGGCGACGGGACCACGAGCCAGGGCGAATTCTGGGAATCGCTCAACACGGCCTGCAACCTCAAACTTCCGATCGTCTACCTCGTCGAGGACAACAAGTACGCCATTTCGGTGCCGGTCGAGGTCAACACCGCCGGTGGCTCGGTGTCGAAACTCCTGACCGGATTCCCGGGTCTCTTCATTCAAGAGGTCGACGGCTGCGACCCGCTCGCGTCCTATGATGTCATGCAGAAAGCCGTTGAATACGCCCGCCAGCGCAAAGGTCCGGCCCTGGTGCATGCGCACGTGATCCGGCCCTACAGCCATTCACTGTCCGATGACGAAGTGTTTTATCGCCCGACCTCCGAGCGGGATGACGACGCCCATCGCGATCCGGTCTTCACTTTTCCGAAATACCTGATCGCCCAAGGCATTGCCACCGAGCAGGAAATCGAGCAAATCAAGCAAGCGGTCGAAGAAGAAGTGGAGGTGGCGACCCAGACCGCCCTCGCCTCGCCGCAACCGGCCACCGATACGATCTATCGCTACGTGTATTCCCCGGACGTCGACCCGACGTCGGAGCAATTCGATACTGAGGACGATCCCCAGTTCCAGGGCGACCCGACCACCATGGTCGATCTCCTCAATGGGTGCATGAAGGACGAAATGAGCCGCGATCCCCGGATCGTGGTGTTCGGCGAGGACGTGGCCGACGTCAGTCGGGATCAGTATCTCGGACAAGTCAAAGGCAAAGGCGGCGTCTTCAAGGTCACCTTCGGCCTCCAGAAGGAGTTTGGGAGCAACCGGGTCTACAACTCGCCTCTCGCCGAGGCCAACATCGTGGGCCGAGCCATCGGGCTCGCCACGCGGGGCTTGAAGCCGGTCGTCGAAATCCAGTTCTTCGATTACATCTGGCCCGCCTACATGCAGATCCGCGACGAACTGGCGATCCTCCGATGGCGGTCGAACAATGATTGGCCCGCCCCGGTCGTCATTCGGGTGACCTACGGCGGATACCTCAAGGGCGGCGCACCCTACCACTCGCAGACCGGGGCGTCGGTCTTCACCTCGGTGCCTGGCCTTCGAGTGATCTGTCCGGCCACGGCCCTCGATGCCAACGGGCTGCTCCGGACCGCCATTCGGTGCGAAGATCCGGTCATCTTCCTCGAGCACAAGCATCTCTATCGCCAGGCCTACAACAAAGCGCCGAACCCGGGCCCCAACTTCATGATCCCCTTCGGCAAAGCGAAGGTGGTTCGGGAAGGAACCGATCTGACGGTCGTCACCTACGGCGCCACGGTCCAGCGGTCACTGGTCGCCGCCAAGGCCATGGAGGAGGAGCACGGGACCAGCGTCGAGGTCATCGATCTCCGAAGCCTCTCGCCCGTCGATTGGGACACCATCTATACGTCCGTCAAGAAGACGAACCGCGTCATGGTGGTGTATGAGGATGCGCTCTCCTGGGGTTACGGGGCTGAAATCGCCGCGCGAATCGCCGATGAGACGTTCGGGTACCTCGATGCCCCGGTCCGCCGGGTGGCCTCCACCGATACGTTCGTGGCGTATGCCCCTGAACTTGAAGAGGTGATCCTCCCACAGGCCGACCGGATCAAACGTGAGATGGAGGAACTGCTGCGGTTCTAATGCATACCCGAATCCGCTTCATCGGCCTGGCGACGGCGCTGGCGTTCATCGTGCCCTCCCATCGCCCCGCCAAGTCCTGGTCGGCTCCGCCCGCCGACTACGACTTCGCGACTGAAGATGCCATCGCCCGCCGGATCGACTTCAGCCGGCCCGACCCGGCAGAACTCAACCGGATCTTCGCCAAGCGTCGGGCTCGGGTTCTCCGGGCCATTCCCGACGGGGCGATGCTGGTCTACTCGGTCGAGTGGACCCAGCCTCGGCGCTTGGAATTCCAGGTGGCCGCTAGCGACAATCACGACTTCACGTACCTGACCGGCCTCGCCGGATTGGCCAGTGTCGAATCGGCCCTGTTGCTGGTTCCGGGCGCCACTCCCGCGGAGGACTGGGCCGTGCTCTATACCTCCGCCGAGGATCTCGCAGGAGTCCGTCGCTCCACCGGGATCGCCGACATTCGACCCTTTGCCAAGCTCGAGCAAGAGTTGTCGGTCGCGATGACCGATTACCGGGATTGGCGGATCACCCAGATCCGCCGCTGGCCCCTCCCGGCGGCCCTCGCCCAACGGTGGGGCAACAGCCGGAAAGCCCTCTATCTCAACTATCCCCGGTTCTTCCGCCTTGGCATGCCGGAGCCGGAACGCCTGGGCACCTTCGATCGGTTCCGGCGGTTCTCGCCGGAAATGGATCTCCGGGACGCAGCGGATCTGCTCGATCCGATCCGGATGTATCACGACGCCCTGGCGCTCGCCAGCATTCGGCGGGCGGTCTGGATTACCGGGGAGGGAATCAAGGAAGGCTTCCGGGCCGCCACGGCCGGCCGGACGGAAACCGAGATCATGGAGATCATCGATTTCGTCTACCGCTTCCATGGGGCCGACCTCGGGTTTCCAACCGAAGTGATGCGCTACCCCCCCGGCGGCCCGAAACCCCGAGCCGAGGTACCCGAGGGCTTCATCATGTATCAGACCCGGTCCTCCGGCGACACCCTCCGGTCAGGAGACATGGTGCACACCGACACCGGGGCCGAGTTCAACTTTTTCTCCGCCGATATCCAGCGGAACGTGGCCGTGGACGGGACGCTGAGCTCCAAACAACGCGAGATCTATGAGATCGCGCTCAACGTTCAGAAGACGGTCATCGACTCGATTCGGCCGGGCATCACTTGGTGGGAACTCCATCGACTTGCGGAACGGATGCTCAAGGAGGCCGGGGGGTACGATCGGTACTACCGGTATGGCATCGGGCACTTCATCGGGATGGAAGTCCACGACGAAGGCGACTACACCCAACCGCTCCAGGCGGGCATGGCCCTGACGATCGAGCAGGGCGTCTTTCCCCCTAACGGACCCCATGCGGCCTTCGAGGACGACATTATCGTGACCCCGACCGGCCACGAATGGGTCTCGCGCTCGATTCCGATCGAAATCGCTGAAATCGAAGCCTTGGCAAAAGAACCCTCCAACCTGGCGCCGTTTCTCTCGAAAGCCCCGCCCGCCCGGCGCCGATGAGCCGCCGAACGGCGACCTACCGGCGCCGACAGATCATCAACTCCGTGCTCGGGCTCTCTTGAGCCGAACGGACCAGTCGCCGCTCGATTGGGTAGAGCAGCCGGCCCAAGAGGCCGCCCAACGCGTTGCTCACCATGGCGGGACTCATCAAGGCCGTCCAGGCCAATCCGGCCAGCCTCCCGGCGTCAGCGGGATAATTCATCAGCATGAACATCGGAACCCGGGCCTCGATGGTGAATCCGGCGCGGTCCACCGCCGAGGTGATGTCTTCGAGTGAGCGGCTGACCTGGTGCGCAATCCGGGTGGTCGGTCGATGGATGAAATTGTCCGACCAGATGAATACTCCGCCGGGCTTCAGCAGACTAGAGATGTTGGCCAAGGCCCGGGCATACAGGGCATCTTCGACGATATGGAACAGCACGTCAAAGGCGCTGACGACGTCGAACCGCCCGGTCTCGTCCGAGAGCGGCGGCGCCAGCGGCATTCCGATATCGGCCTGGAGAAACCGGGCCGTCGGAAACCGGGTAGCCAGGGTGCTTGCCACCACCGGGGCCAAATCGACTCCGGTCACCGTCGCGCCGCGGTTCTGCCACCGAGCGACGTAGAAACCGGTTCCCGGCCCAACGTCTAATACCTGCTGGCCGGGGGTGCCGAGGCCGTGATCGGCCACGACCCGGTCGAAGACGTCACCGCGGACCCGGTACATCCACTCATTGAACCGCTGGCCCAGCCGTAAATAACCAACGCCCTCGAGGCTAAAGTGATCTCGAAGGCGTCGTTCCCAATAATCCTTGGCGGCAAAGCCGTCGCTCAACTTGTCGCCTCTTTGATCTCGCTCGCTGCCGCGATCAGGTGGTCGACGTCGCGAGAAAGGGCCCGGGCGGCCTGGGTGGCCTGGGTCAGATTCCCGACCACCCCGCCGACGCCGGAGGTCCGGACCCGCATCAGGTCGTAGCGCACGTTCTGAATGGCCAAGACCGTAGACTCGAACCGCTCCGCGATGGCTTTGCGGCGGCTCGAGAGCTCAAAGGCGGACCGGAACTGCTGCTCCAAGAGCCGGAACTTCCGGTCGCGCTCTTCAGACTGCGGCTGGTCGGCCAACTCCGTCATCCTCGCCTTGATCTTGTCCGGCTCTTCGAAGCCCATCCCCTGTTCGAAGTCGTTCAGGGTTTTGGCCAGGTCGAGCGAGCGGGTATACAGATCTTCGGTCGTTTGGACGATATCCGGCAACAGTTCGCGGTCGGTGGGCGAGAGCCGCTGCATCATCGAGAGAACCGCGCCCCGGTCGCCGTGGACCTGCTTGATCCGTTCGAAATAGGTCCCGTACTCGGCTTCGCGAGGAGGGGTTAGGGCCCCCCGGGCCTTGCCCTTGGTCGTTCCGGCCTCGATCGCGTCATGCGCCGGCGGGCGGTTCAACACATCCCGCCAGCTGTATCCAGCCTGCCAGAGTTGGGCGTAGCTCTTGAGGAGCGGGATCCCCATCCCGCCCGCGACGAACAGGAACCACGGTCCGTCGAGCCCGGTTGCAATATTGAGCAGCAGGCAACCGCCACTCACCGCAGCCCACCGCGCAAACTGATCGCGGACTTTCTGGACAATCCTCGGCTCGCCGGTATCGTGCATCGGCGGCGACTCATCGTCGGTTCGGACCCACTCACCGCGGTCGTTCCGGACCCACTGCCCTCCGGCCAACGAGGCCGAACGCGACGGCGCCCCCAGGCGGGGTGCCATCGGAGCTCGGGGTGCCCGAGGTGCCGGCGGGGCCGCCAGCCCGCGAGCTCTCGCCCGGTCGGCCGCCAACGTTCGCGGGCGGGTCCCGGTTGAATCCGGGTTTCGGGGCGCCGGCGCCGCCCGCACCCCGGTGGCAGTGGGACGATAGGATCCAACCGTCCGGCTCTCCAGCCCTCGTCGCAGGCCATCGGCCGTGGGCCACCGATTCTCAGGGTCTTTCTCGAGACACCGGGCTACGGCCAGCGATAAATCCTCGGGAATGTCGGGGCGGGTCAAGTGCAGTACCGGGGCCGGTTCGGTAATTTGCTTCATGAGGATGCCCGCCACCGTCGGCGCGTTGAACGGCAATTCGCCGGTCAACATCAGGTACGTCACCACCCCCAGGCTGTAGAGGTCGGAACGTCCGTCGATCTCTCGCTCGCCCGCGGCCTGCTCGGGGCTCATGAACTGGGGCGTGCCGATCGCGACGCCAACGCCGGTAAGCGTCGCGCCCGAGGTGCCGGACAGGGCCTTCGCGATCCCGAAGTCCGTCACCATCACCCGGCCTCGAGTGCCTTCGAGGAGGATGTTATCCGGCTTGATGTCGCGATGAATGATCGAAAGGCTGTGGGCGGCGGATAACGCGTCGGCCGTTTCCTTCATGATCCGGCGCGCTTCGTCCGGCGGGAGCTTGCCGCGCCGCTTGATCCGTCCGCCGAGCGATTCTCCCTCGACGTAGCCCATCACGAAATACACCAACCCCGCGCCGTTGCCGACGTCATGAATCGGCACGATGTTGGGATGCGAGAGCCGGGCTGCAGTCTGGGCCTCGCGGGTAAACCGCTCGCGGATGTCTTTCTGGTAGGCGAGTTCAGGCGGCAGCACCTTGATGGCGACCCGACGCTGAAGGCGTTCGTCGCGGGCTCGGTACACCACACCCATTCCACCCCGTCCGATTTCTCCCTCAATCGTATAGGCTTCGCCTAAGGCTTCTTTTAGCCGTTGGGGAAGAGGGCGGCCGTGGGGATCATTGGGTTCAGTCATTCCAGCGAGCGCGTTCCCGTCGTCGAAACGTTGTTGCCGCAACAGCTTACCAATTTCGCTACAGGAGTCCCAGGGCACAACCCTTTGCCCCACGCCGCCGCCCGCCAAACTGGCACATCCGGGAGTCGATCCGACACGGATAGGCAGGGTTCATACCACGCCAAACCCCCGTCCCGGACCCCGATATTCCGCGCTAAATCAATCCCTCCCAACACGATACCACCCGCCCCAGTCGCCGTGGCACAGCGCTCGCTCCTATCCCTCCCGAGCGCCGAGTGCCGAGCCCCGCGTGCCGAACCTGAGGACCCCATGACCGACCGAATCACCATTCCAGTTCTCCCCCTGCGAGAACTGGTGCTCTTTCCCGGAGTAACCACCCCGATCGGCGCCGGCCGACCCGGCACCGTCCGGGCCATTGAAGCAGCGATGGCCACGCCGGACAAATTGATTCTGACCCTGTGCCAGCGCGAAAACACCGAGCAGGTGAACACCGAAGGGCTGTACACCATCGGAACGATCGCGCGGATCGTCCAAGTGCAGCGCGGGCTCTCGGGCATGCAGGTGCTCCTGCAAGGCGAACGGCGGGCGATTGCCCTCCACCTGACCGACCGCGATGGCGCCCTCGAGGCTATTGCCGTCGATTCCGAGGAGTTGGCGCCGCTCAATCCCGAAGACCCCGCCTTCGTCGGCCTCTACCGGGAGGTTCGCCAGCGGGCCGCCGAGTTGGGCCACAAGTCCGGGCTCCCCGAGGAAGTCGTTCAGCAGGTGCTTTCGAGCACCAACGAGCCGGGCCGGTTTGCCGACTTGGTGGCCGGCTACATCGATGTCCCAACCACCCAGCGCCAAGCCCTCCTCGAGACCCTCTCAGTCGAAGAGCGGCTCCGCCGGGTGCTGGTTCAGGTCCAACGCCAGATCACCGTGCTCGACGCCCAGGAGGAGATCAAGTCGCAGGTCCAGGAAGAGCTGGGCGAGCGGCAACGGGAAATGGTCCTCCGCGAACAGCTGAAGCAGATCCGCAAGGAACTCGGCGAAGAAGACGAAGCCGATGAACTCGAGGAACTCCGGACCAAGTTGCTCGCCCTCGAGTTGCCGCCGGAGGCCCGCAAGGAGGTTGATCGGGAACTCGCCCGCCTGCAACGGATCGGCCGCGAGTCAATGGAGACCCAGGTGATTCGGAACTACCTGGAGACGGTGTCGGAGTTGCCTTGGAGTAACCGGACCGAGGAACACCTCGACCTCAAGGCCGCGGCTGATATTCTCGAGGCCGACCACTACGCCCTTGGCGACGTGAAAGACCGGGTCCTCGAGTTTCTCGCGGTTCGCCAACTCAAACAAGCCGAAGAGCAAGCCTCGACCGCTGAGGCGGCCGCCCGCGAGGTGAAGCTCGACGAGGCCGAGTCGACTGGTGTCACGATGACTGGTGAGTTCGAGCCGGCAAAACTAGCCCCCAAAACCGCCGCCGCCGGCAACACCGACGACAAAGCCCGCGGGCCCATCTTGCTGTTCATCGGACCTCCCGGCGTTGGCAAGACCTCCGTGGCGAAGTCGATTGCCCGGTCGATGGGCCGAAAATACGTCCGGATCTCGCTGGGTGGCGCCCGGGACGAAGCCGACATTCGCGGTCACCGCCGGACCTACATCGGCGCGATGCCCGGCCGGATCATCCAGGGCCTCAAACAGGCGGGAACCAAGAATCCGGTCTTCCTGCTTGATGAAGTCGACAAGCTTGGCGTCTCCTTTCAAGGCGACCCGGCCTCGGCCCTGCTCGAGGTCCTCGATCCGGCGCAGAATGACAGCTTCGTCGACCATTATCTTGGGGTCCCGTTCGACTTGTCCGAAGTCCTCTTCATCTGCACCGCGAATTTTGTCCAGAACATTCCGGGCCCGTTGCTCGACCGAATGGAGAGCGTGGAGTTCTCGGGATACACGGAGGGCGAGAAGCGAATCATCGCGCAGAAGTACCTGATTCCCCGGCAGCTCGAAGAGAATGGCCTGGCCGGCAAGAACGTGACCGTCGCCGACGAAGCCCTGAAGGACGTCATTAGTGAATACACCAGGGAGTCCGGTGTCCGCCAACTGGAACGCGAGATCGGCAAGTTCTCACGCAAGGTGGCCCGGAAAATCGCCGCGGGTGACATTGTCGGCCCCGTGGTCGTGACCAAGGAAATGGTCGATGACTGCCTCGGCCGGCCCCGGGTTCACCCCGAGAAGATGGCCGGCGAAGATCAGGTCGGCGTCGCCACCGGGATGTACTACACTCCGGTCGGGGGTGACATCATGTTCGTGGAAGCCTCAACGATGCGGGGCAAGGGCGAACTGGTGCTGACCGGACAGCTTGGCGACATCATGAAGGAATCCGCGCGAGCGGCGTGGACCTATTCACGGTCCCATGCGGCGGGGCTTCGGATCCCCGATGAGATGTTCGATCGCGACCTCCACATCCACGTCCCCGCGGGAGCGATTCCAAAGGACGGTCCGTCCGCCGGGATCACCATGGCCACGGCCCTGGTATCCGCCTTGTCGGGGCGGCCGGCCCGACACGATATCGCGATGACCGGCGAAATCACCCTCCGGGGGCGCGTGCTGCCGATCGGCGGGCTCAAGGAGAAGATTCTCGGGGCCACCCGCGCCGGTATCTTCACCGTCATCATCCCGAAGGACAACGAAGCCGACTTGGTGGATTTGCCCGAGGAAATCCGAAAGAAAGTGACGATCCACCCGGTCACCGAGCTCGGTGAGGTGTTGGCGTTGACGCTCCGGGGCGCGTCGTTCAAGGAGGGGCGGCTACTCTTTGGAGACGATAACCCCCGGGACGTGACGCCGTTGTCGGTGAGCTACCCGCACTAGCTGGCCACGACGAATTGATCGCGCCCTGAAGATTTCTGCCGCAGTGGTGCCATGGTCCGGGGAGCAGGCCACCCCGGCACTCAACCAAACCGTGACCGACGAACCCCCGATCGGGCACGGATTGCCGCTGACAGCCGCCCGGACTTTCTCGGCCACCCGGGTGGCGTCCTCCACCTGGCACCGGCGAACCAAGATGCCGAACTCTTCGTCCCCCCCATCCTGGCGACCGGATCGACCGACGAGGGGGTGGCAACCAACACCACCGAAGGCGGCCGCGCCGGTCCGGGGGACGCCCAGGCACTGATGACCGAGGCGAAATCCGCTTCGGTGCCACCCAGGATCACGGCCACGTCGGGTCGGGCGGACACCGGGATGTCCATAGGCGCCAAGCTGAGCGGCTTTCGCTGGACCGCATACTGGGCATCGGCCAAGGTGGTCTCGACATGGTCGGCGAGGTCACCCGATTCTCCGAGAAGAAGGGCTTGCCATCCAAAGGCTCGAGGCTTGGGTTGCCCCATTTGCGGAAGACCGAGCGCCGCGGCGCCCTGATCGAAAATCGCCGCCAGGTCCGAGATGGCGGCCTCGAGGTGGGCGCCCCCCAGCCGGATCCGGCAGAGGATTCGCGACGATCCATCGCCTCCGCGAGATATTCGCGCCGGAGTTCCCCGAAGAACTAGGCCGCGCCGCTCACTGCGGGGATCGAAACGACTGGATGATGGTTCGAGCGGCGGCGATGAACACCGGGTCGGTGCCCCAGTGCCCGCCGACCTGATCGCCGGTCCGGCCCGCGATGATCGCTCCCCGGTCGTCGACGACGAACAGGATCGGCTCGCCCGGCCAGGCCGTGCCTTCACGGATCAGCTCGACGCTGGCAAACGGAAGCTCGACCGGGGCCGGCGCCAACAACACGATCCCGACGCCGGTGGCACTGGCCTTCCGAAGCGCCGGCACGAGGGCGGGGTAGCCGTCGGCGGGAATCACCAGGGCAACACTCTGTTGAGCCCGGGCAATTTCATGGGAGAGCAGTTGGAGCGCCCCTCGAGCCGAGTTGAGTTCCACCAACGTCGGACTGGGCGGAACCGAAATCCCCGCCAGCACCGCGGAGAGCGTCTCCAGCGATTGCCCCTGCGAATCGATGATTCGGGCCACCAGGGTGGCCGGCGGTTCGGGCCGATATCGCTTTGGCCGCCCTTCCTCGGCTCGGGCGGCGCCCTTTTGTACTAACCCCTCCAATGCGCTGTAGGCATTGGCCCGGGCCAGGCCGGCCGATCGGGCAATGGCGTAGCCCGTTCCCGGCCCCCCGCGGATCAACGTCTCGTAGACCAGGCTCTCGGTCGGGGTAAATCCGAATCCGGTGAGGTCGAGCGAAGCCATTGGTTCGTCAGACGGTATCGAGCTGCCAACCGAGCAGCTTGGCGATCAAGGCGATCCGGAACGTGATGTCGACCGACCGGGATTCGGGCTCCTTGGCCTCCGGATGCAACGGATACCAGTGATAGGTGATCTTGTGAGTCGGTTTCGGTTGGGCTTTGAGCTTCTTCGGCTGCCACACCCCGTGTTGATCGCACTCGGACAACAATCGGGTCAGCACCTTGGTCGCGACCGGAGCCGTGTGGAGCGCGCCAAGCCGGGCCAGCAACTCAATTGTGTAGAGCGCGAGCGGAATGTCCTTGGCGTTGCCCTTGCTGTCGGCCTCGATCGGGTCGCCGAGGAGGAGGTGGTCCGACTTGACCGTCTTCTTTCCGACCATCAGTGCAAATGCCTTTTTGGGCGCGGATTCAGCCAAATACTGTCCCAGCCGCTCCGTGAAGCCGGCCCGTTCCCGCTGAAGATTGGGCAGGGCGGCAATCATCGCGACGGAATACCAGGTCGGGGGGTGAGCCTCGGGCGAGAGAATGACCTTGCCGGCTGATTTGACAAACGGCTTGTCGGCCAACGGGCTTCGCAGGAACTGAGAGACGTTCGAAGCCACCTTATGGGCCGCGCCCCGGATCCGGGGGTCTTCCTGATAGCCGACCTCGGCCAACGCTGCGGTTGCCGCTTCCCGGTATTGCTCCCGGATCGCTTCGACCGCGGCCGGGCCCTCTTTCAGGAACTTGGAGTTCTCGAACAGCAGGGCCGGATCGTCATCCCGCGACAGCAGCCGGAAGAAGATCCGTTCCGACAGTTTGAACGGCCGACCGGTCTTGGGGTAGCCGAGTTGCATCAGCCGGCGGTGCTGCGCCAGCGTTCCGATGTCCTTGATGCCGTCCTTTGCCGACGGAGCTAGGGCCAACAGGTTGGCGCCCCAGAGGCCGGTGTCCTTTTGTTTCTTGACCAAGGCTTGGACGGTCTTGGTGTTTTGGACGGACAGTGTCAGGGCCTCAAGGACCTCGGCCGTAGCCGTCGCTGGAGGTGCAAACTCTTGGTACGAGAGGAGTTTGACCGTCTCATTCCCGTGCTGCAGCAGCCAGCCGAGAGGGACTCGATGGTGGGTAGGAAGTTCCAGAAGACGCTCCCGCGCGGAATGGGTCTAGGTGGAGCGAAAACGGCGCGAAATTAGTAGTTGCGACCAGGAAATACTAGCGGGGTGCGGCTCAGGCGCAACTGGGGTGCCTGGAGAAATTGAGGATCAATGACGTAACCGTATCAGGTATCTCAACTTGCGGGCGATGGAGAGCCCCGGAAAGGGCGGCGAGCCGACCGCAGGGTAGGAGGGCTCGGACGCTGTCGGCCAATGGGTACGGGATCACCGGGTCGAGGGTACCCCAGATCAACAAGACCGGCTGCCGGATCTCCGCAAACCTGGTTCGAAGCGACCGGAAGTCGAAGTCATCCAGGATTCGGGTCGCCGCCCGCCGGTAATTCGGATCGGTCATCAGGGAGTACGCGGCGGCGGAATCGGGTTCCCCGATCCATTCCGCGTCATGCTCGGGCAGCAGCATGGCCCGGCTGGCGAGGTACCACCCAATCGCGGCGGCTTTCTCGGGGCTGATTGTATCCGCGATTCCGGCCAAGCCGAGCCCAAAGCCCGCTGGTGCGATCAGAACAGCCGCGGCAATCCGGTCGGGTCGGCTGAGGGCGAGCGAGGCGGCCAACTGGCCCCCCATCGAGTGCCCCACGACGATCACCGGTCCCAGGATCCAGCGGTCGAGGAATCCGCTCAACCGGGCGGTCATCGAGTCAACTACGTACGGCCCATCCGGCTTGCCGCTACCGCCGAAGCCGGGGAGATCGATCGCCACGACCCGATAGTGGGTGGCGAGCGGGTCCACGATGGCCCTCCAGGTGAACAAGGACTCCCCAAACCCGTGAATCAGGAACAGGGTCGTGTCACCGCCGCCCGCTCGCAGTGTACGGAGCGGGACGCCGGCGGCGTCGAGCCACTCCGCTTGGTGGGCCGGTTTGGTCGTCCGCGGCCGATCGAGCATCAGGAATAGCGCGACCATGGCCGGGACGAGGACCCACCAGAGGGAACGTTTCAGCGCGACGGGCATTCGAGGAACGTGATCGGTGCCGGCGATCGAACCAAGATCTCACTCGTCAGCACCAGTGTCGTGGGTGACGCCCAGGCGATCCCTTCGCCCTGGGGCTCCAAACCGCCGATCTCGCACACCCCGGCCGGCCGGTCGGGTAGCCAACGCGACTGCGGGGTCCGCGTAAACAGATAGATCGCCCGGTAGGTCCGCACCGCCAGCGTCGCGGCGTCGGCGGAAAGGGCGGCGTCGGTCACCAACCGAGTGTCGACAATGCTCGGGGTGATTGGCACGGTCCAAATCGGTTGCGCCACCGCCTGGCTGCTCGCCCAGGCCGACGCCGGAATCCAGAACGCCGTGACTACTGACTCCCGGCCCTTGGTGATGATGGCGACATCGCCGCTATCCGTGACCACGAGCGCCTCGGCGTCGCGGGGTCCGTCGGGGTATCGAACCACCAGCGAGTCGAGCACGGTGGCCCGGTGGGCTGCGAGGCCGCGCTGGTCGGGCTCGACGGTTCGATAGATCGTGACCGAAGGCCGCACCGTGCTGTTGTCGCCGATGTCCGCGACATACAGGCACCAGGACGCCCCGCAGGCACCGGCCGAGATCGCCTCCCAGTCGACGTTCGTTCCGCCCACCAAATCGACAAAGCCGATCCTGTCGCCGGTCGAATCGAACGAGAACAGGCTGGGCGCGTTCCCGGAATCGTTCAGGGTCCAGAACCGGCCTGGCATTGTCCGGCTAGCAATGACACCGGAACTTTCACCGACCGGCCAATCCCGGAAGGCGCCGGGCTGGCGGACGTGTTCCGGCTGTCTCGCTTGGGTCGTCGGTAATCTGCCGCCGCAGCCGGCCAGCAGGATGAGGAACCCGACTCGCCCGGACCTTGTCACAGACTGAACACGATCAGGGTCCCACCGGGGTTGCTGATGTTCGCCATTTTCGGAAATGCCCCGTTCGCTCCCAACCCGATCCATCCGCCGAGGCCGGCCAGGATCGCCACATATTGTTTGCCATCGGGGCCGAGGTAACTGATCGGACCGCTCACGATGCCCGAGGGCGTCTTGAACCGCCACAACTCGACCCCGGTTTTCCCGTCGACCGCTTTGAACCACCCGTCCATCGTCCCGTAGAAAACCAGACCGCTCGCCGTGCTGAGAATCCCCCCGGTGACGGGGTACGTCTCCTGGGCCTGCCAGGCCACCGACCCCGTGGCGGCGTTCCAGGCAATCACCCGGCCCCGATTCGGTCCGGGGGCGGAGACCATCTTGATGGTCGCCCCGAGGTAGGGTTTGCCGGGCGTGAAGGTCACGGGAGTTGGCGTGAGATCCATGCAGAGATTGCCCACCGGAACGAAGAACAACCCGGCGGCCGGAGAATAGCTCGCGGGATTCTGACCCTTGGTCCCGACCGCCGCGGGGCAGATGCCGGCCGTGATCCCAGCCTTCTGGACATACCGTGGGTCCACCACCGGTTGCCCGGTGCCCAAGTCGATGCGAGAGGTCCAGTTGGCCGGACCGAACCGCTCGGCCAACAGCACCCGGCCGATCGCCCGATCGATGGTATAGGCAAACCCGTTCCGGTCGAAGTGCACTAGGGCCTTGACCGGTTTCCCCGCCAGGGTCAGATCGGCGAGAATGGTTTCATTCGACGCGTCGTACCCCCATTGATCGTGCGGGGTGACCTGATACGCCCACCGGACCTTGCCGGTCGTGGCTTCGCGGGCAAAGATCGTGGAGCTCCACTTGTTGTCACCGGCCCGGATGGAGGCGTTGTACGCCCCGGGGTGGTCGGTGCCGTAGAAAATCAGGTCGAGGTCGGGATCGTACGAGATCCACCCGGAGGCCGTCGCGCCGCCCCGGGTCCATTCATTGCCGGGCCAACTGGAAACGCCGAGATCCCGACCCCGGTGGGACGGATACTGCACGTTAGGCTCGCCGTCGATCAGCACGTCGGCATCGGGTCCGGTATGATAGGCGCGCCATGCCAGTTTGCCGGTCGCCGCCAAATAAGCCGTCAGCGTCCCGCGAACCCCGAACTCCGCCCCGCCGGTTCCGACGATGACCAGGTCCTTGACGACGAGTGGCGCCGCCGCCATCGTGGCTCCGAGCCGGCCGTCGGCGTTCTTGAGCCGCCAAATCTCTTTGCCCGTCTTGGCGTCGAGGGCCGCCAACTCGCCGTGGAGCAGCGGCACGAAGAGCTTGCCGCTCGGGTGGTATGCCAGGCCCCGGCTGCCGGCGTCACAACATCCGGTGGGAGGGATGGCCCGGGCCACGGCGGCAGGCACCGCGTAACTCCACAGCACGGGAGCCCCCGGTTTGCCGAGGTCGAGGGCGAACACCGCATTCGGAAACGGCGAATGGAGATACATGACCGAGCCGACCACCAGCGGGCTTCCCTCGTGCGCTCCGAGAAGACCGGTGCTGAACGACCAGGCGGCCTTGAGGCCGGCCACGTTCTGGGGAGTGAGTTGAACTAGCGAACTGTGTCGGGTCGAGGCGTAGTCGTGGCCCGGCAGCTGCCATTCACCGGCGGGTGCCGGGCGCTGGCCCGCGGCCGGCGCCACCCAGGCCGCGACCACCAAGATTCCGAGCGCTGCTGATCGACCCATGACGCCCACCCTCGCGGAGACTGTGGAAGGGTATCTGGGGACGCGTGGTCTACTCAAGCCGTCCCGTCCCGCCGGTCGCCAGGGTCAGTCGGGTTTCTGGACGGGGCATCCGATCGGGTCGACCGACGTGCCTTTCGGGGTGGTGGGGCACCGGTCGATGCCGTTGAAGACCCCATCGCCGTCGAAGTCCGATGGGCAACCGCGTCCATCGGTCAGGGCGCCCTTGGGCGTATCGGCGCACCGATCCCGGCGATTGCTGACGCCGTCGCCGTCGGCATCCGGCCCTGATCCCCGGCTGCTCCGGCCTCCGCTCGAGGTCAGAAAAGTGAGGCCGACGCTCGTCCCGAATGAGGTGTATTGGTATGCCGATCGGTTGCGGATCATCCCCTCGGCCCGCAGTTGCAGGGCCCTGGCTACGGGAGACCGGAAACCGGCCGCTACGATGATGGCGCCGTGAGCATTGCAGTAGGGTGCTACCCCGATCGCACAATTCGGCCGGAGCTTGCCGTACCCACCACGGAGGTAGATGCTCCCGGCCCCGACCGGGATGTTGTAGACCAGGCTTCCCGCTGCGTGGACCAACCGCAGGCTCGTTCCGGAGACCGACTGGCGCAGGCTCGTGACATCCATCTGGTCCTCAAGCTCAAGGTGCATCGGCAACCAGATTCCAAACCGGGCACCGGCACCAAAGCCCCTCGGGCCATCGAGGATCGTTGTTTTGTTGTGCCAGACTACCGAGGGCAGATATCTCGAGCGTCCCGGCCGTTTGGGCCGACGCGTCGCCAGTCGCTACCGCCAGGAGGCCCACTGCTAGGAGCTTGGACCAAGCGCGCATATCGTTATAAATAGGCCACTTACATAGGGTTTGACAAGCGGCTAGGATAGTCTGGAGCGGTGCCACCCCACTCATCGGAGAAATTCCGAATGCACGTTTCGATCCAGTACTGCGTTCAGTGAAATTACCAACCCCGAGCCGCCAGGCTGGCGGCTGAGCTCAAGGATGCGTTCCCCACAGTCGAGATCACGATGCTGCCCTCGTCCGGTGGCGTCTTCGAGGTGACGGTGGATCAGGTCGTGACCTTTTCGAAGAAGGCCCTCCGACGGCACGCCGAACCGGGTGAGGTCGTCGGGCTGATCCAAAGCAAGAAACCGGCGGTTTAGGAAGGGCCAATGATGCGGGTTGCGATTTCGACCGGGGGCGGCGATGCCCCCGGACTCAATGCCGTGATTCGAGCCGTCGTGCTGTCCGCCCACCAACGCGGGTGGGAGTGCTTCGGGATCCGGCGCGGATATGACGGGCTCTTCGTTCGGGGCGGCGGCCGCTCCTTTTCCTACGGGAGCGCCTATGAGGGGCCGGATCGTCGTCGTGGCGATCCGGCGGGTGGCCTGATGCCGCTCGGTCCCGATCAGGTTCGGGGCATTACCCACCTGGGAGGCACAATTCTCGGGACTACCAATCGCGGGAACCCGTTTCATTGGCCGACCCGGATGCCCGACGGATCGATCCAGGAGATCGATCGGTCCGGTGAACTCCTGGAGTCGTTCCAGCACTATCGACTCGATGCCTTGGTGGCCATCGGCGGCGATGGGAGTCTGACGATCGCTCACGACCTCTGGAGAAGAGGCATTCCGGTCGTCGGCGTACCGAAGACCATCGACAATGACGTCGTCGGGACCGAGGCGACCTTCGGCTTCGACACCGCCGTCGCGACGGCGACTGATGCGCTCGACAAGCTCCACACCACGGCGGAAAGCCACGATCGGGTGTTCGTCGTCGAACTGATGGGACGGAACGCCGGCTGGATCTCGCTACACACCGGCGTTTCCGGCAGTGCCGACGTTATCCTGATCCCGGAGATCCCATTCGACATCGAGAAGGTCTGCCAGAAGATCCGAGATCGCGAAGCCAATGGCCGCCACTTCTCGATGATCGTCGTGGCTGAGGGTGCCCGACCAAAGAATGGCAGCGTGGCTCTGCTCGAGACGGCCAAGACCGGCATGGTGGAACGGTTAGGCGGGATTGCGGCTCAGCTCGCTGCCACCATTGCCGAGCGGACCGGCAAGGAAACCAGAAGTCTGGTGCTTGGGCACCTCCAGCGCGGCGGTTCACCTACGACCTTCGATCGCTTGCTGGCGCTTCGGTTTGGCTCGGCGGCGGTGCGGGCCATCGCCGACGGCGACTTCGGATCGGTGGTGGTCTACACGCCACCGACCATCAGCCGGCGCCGGATCAACGAGATAATGGGCAAGCAAAAACTGGTGCCCCTCGACAGCGGCGTCATTCTAACGGCCCGGAGCCTCGGGATTTCCTTCGGAGACTAGTTCGGTTTGACGAACGGAGTGGCCGGACCGGCCAGCGCGGACCCGGGACCCGGCTTCCACCCGACGTGTCGCTCGATCAGGGACGCGACTTCAAAGTCCTTGGCCGTTATACCCCCGGCACTGTGGGTCGATAACGAAACCGTCACCCGGGGCCAGGTAATCAACACCTCGGCGTGATGGTCGGCTGCTTCGCAAATAAATCCGATCGCGTTGGCCACTAACATCGACCCACGCCATCCATCGGTCGGAAAGACCCTTTGAATGACTCCGCCGGCTCGCTGCCACCCGGGGATCGCGGCCAGCCCGTCGGCAATCTCGGCGGTCGACATCGCCCGCTCAGCCATGGGGGCTCTCGGTCATTGGAGGTCCAGTCGAAACCGGCCGCTCTGACCGGGACTTTCCTCGACGTCGACCAACACCGACCTAACGCCGGCCATCCCCTCGAGGGCCAACCCGTCTCGAACTGCGAGGGCCAGATACTCGGCCAGTAACTCCGCCGTGGTATCGGAAACCGGGACGACCGCGACATGGGCGGTCGGGAACTGGAACCGGCGAACGCCCCGATATTGGACCACGGTGGCATCACCCTCCGTGCCAATCACCACCGTCGGGTTGGCGGCCGGTACCAGGACCTTGTGGTCGATTCGGTCGATCACGGGTCGCAAGATTTTCTTGACCACGGCGAAGTCGACCACGAAGCCGGTGGTCCGGTCAACCGGTCCCTCGACCAGCACCGTGACGATGTAGTTATGCCCGTGAAGCGATTCGCACTTGTGATTGGGGATCGTCAAGAAGTGCGCGGCGGAGAAGGTCAAATAGTCCTTCGACACCGAGACCGAAAAGTGCCCCCTCGTCGTGTCAGTTGCCATACTCGGCCCGAAGCTCCTTCTTGAGGACTTTGCCCAACGCGTTGCGAGGAAAACTCTCTCGCAGCCGGACCCCGGCCACCCGCTGGTGTTTCCCGACCCGTTCGTTGATCCACTGCTTGATTGCCTCGAGATCGGGGGTGACACTGGGCCGCGGGATGATTAGGGCCAGTGGCACTTCGTCCCATCGCGGGTCGGGAATCCCGATCACCGTGACGTCCGCGACGTCGGGGTGCTCCGCGGCGACTTCTTCAATGTCCCTCGGGTACACGTTGAACGCGCCTGACAGGATCATGTCCTTCTTGCGGTCGAGGATGTACAGAAAGCCCTCATCGTCGAGCTTGCCGATGTCGCCGGTCTTGAGATAGGTCCGTCCGTCGCTCGCCACCCAGATCGCCTCGGCCGTGGCGTCAGGCCGATTGTGATAGCCTTTCATCAACCCGGCACCCCAGCCGATGATTTCGCCGATCTGGCCCCGGGGTAGCTCGTTCCCGGCCTCGTCGATGATCCGAATGTCGCTGCCCAGGCCTGGGGTGCCGACTGAATCAGCCTTGCGGAGGAGATCCTCGGGGCGGAGGATCGTATTGATCCCCTCCGTCAGCCCGTACAGTTCGAGAAGGACCGGCGCCATTTCGGCCATGACTCGGCGCTTGAGATCGGTCCGAAGCGTGGAGCCGACCGAAGAGAGCAACCGCAACGAACTCAAATCGGTCCGAGGAAGGTCCGGGTGCGCCAGCACCGCCTGATACTGAGGCGGGACCATCAGGGTGTGAGTGACGCGTTCCTTCGCGATCAATCGGAGAAACTCGCCCGGGTCGAACTTCGGCATGATGACCAGCCGGCCGTGCACGAGCAGGGTCGGCAGGAACATGATCCAGGTGCCGTTGCTGTAGAGCGGCGTCGTGACCAGGGTGACCGACTCGGTCGTGAACCGGTATTCGACGCAGAGGCCGAGGGCGAAGTTGGCCCGGTTGTAGTGGGTGTGGACGATCCCCTTCGGCGTCCCCGTGGTCCCCGAGCTGTAGATGATGACGCATTCATCCGCGACACCAATCCTGACTGATGGGGGGGTGGCCGATTGGCCATCGCGCCACCGGTCATACCCAGTCCATCCTGGCGCCTCGAACCCGACGGAAAACCATCGGGTTTGGATATCCGGTAGCGCCACGAGCTCGGGCTCGATAACCCGGTCGAAGCTCGGACTGACGAAGATCGCCCGAGCGCCACTGTCCGCGACCATCCGGCCGAGCGCCGCTCCCGGTGCGAGGAGCGACAGCGGCACCACCACACAGCCGGCCCGGCCGATGGCCAGGATGATCTCGACCATGTCGGTGCTGTTGCTGGTCAGGATCGCCACTTTGTCGCCCTTGACCAGTCCGGCGAGGAGCAAGCCGTTCGCTGCCTGACTGACGCGCCGGTCTAAGGCCTCCCACGTGAGACGGATCTCTCCGCAGACGACCGCCTCCCGTTTCGGGTAAAACGTCGCGTTGCTGCGGAGGATGTCGGATAACGATGCCACCGGCAGCTGGTCGAACGACTGCACCATGGGTCTCCCTCTAGGTTTCCGGTTGCCAGGTCTTGCTCGCCTGAGCGGCGATTCGGAACGGCTTCAGCGTGACGAGAAAGGTGATCGCGGCGGCGGTCAGCCCGACGACCGTGACGGTCAACAGAGAGCTCCCGATCCGCATCTCGTCTTTGAAGGCGTAGTCGGTCAGCCACGCCACGAAGAATGGTCCGAGCGTTTGTCCGACCAGGTTGATCACGAACAGATAAAGCGCCGACGTCTGCGCCCGCATCGGAACCGGAGAAATTTCTTGAATCCCGGCCGCCGCCGCACCGAATCCGAACGACGCGAAGAAGGTCGAGGGGATCAACGCCCACTCCATCGCCCCGGTCGGGGCGAGCAGGAACAGGAACCCGGCTAACAGCTCTCCGGTCAGCCCGATCAGACCGATTCGGATCTTGGCGTCGGCGTATCCACTCCGGGCAATCCGGTCGCCAAGCCACCCGCCAACCACCACGCCGGCGACCCCGAAGGTGGCCGTCCAAAGTCCATAATAAAGCCCGACGTGTTGAGGCGTCCACCCGTGAACCCGCTGGAGCCACGTCGGAACCCAGTAGGCCCAGCCGTAGTTCACCATCGCAATGAAGGCGAAGCCCAGGTTGTGCCCAAGGAACGCTCGGCGATGGCGTTTGATGTACCGGATCACCTCCTCCAGAGGTAGTGGCTTAGCGGAGCTGCCGCCGCTCATCGCGCCCCGGGTCGGTTCGCGGAGCGTCCCGACCCAGAGCGCGAGCAGGAGCCCCGGCAATCCCACGATGAAGAACACCGCTTGCCAAGGCCTGACCTCGCCGACCAATGGCACCGTCCACATCATGGCGGTGGCCACTCGGCCGGTGACCCAGCCGCCGAGCATCAGGGCTAAGCCGCTTCCGAGATAGATCCCGAGCGAATAAACGCCAATGGCCGTGCCTAGGCGATCCTTTGGAAAATAATCGGCGATGAGGGAGTAGGCCGGGGGCGAAAGCGCGGCCTCGCCGACGCCAACGCCCATCCGGGCCAGGAACAGTTGCCAGTAGTTGCGCGCCATGCCCGAGAGCGCGGTCATCACGCTCCAGACTGCGATTCCCCACGCGATGATCCGTCGCCGGCTCGTCCGGTCGGCCAGCCGGCCGATCGGGAGCCCCAGAATGCTGTAGAACAACGCGAACGACAGACCCATCAGCAGGCTCATCTGGGTGTCGCTGACGCCAAGATCGTGCCGGATGGCTGGCACCATCAGGGCCAATATCTGGCGGTCGATGAAGGAACAAACGTACGCGACCATGAGCACGGCCACGACGTACCAAGCGTAGAGCGGCCGGAAGGGGGGTTCGGAGGCCACCGGGATCAGCCGCCGGCCACGAGTTTGCGGCCGATGATTTCCTTCATGATTTCGTTGGAGCCCCCGTAGATCATGGCTACCCGATTGTCGGTGTAGATCCGCGAGATCGGATATTCTTGCATGTAGCCATAGCCGCCGAACAGCTGGAGGCCTTTGTCCGCCACCCGTTGGGCCATTTCGGTGCACCACCATTTGGCCATCGAGGCCTTTTCGGTGGTCAGGACGCCCTGATTGAGATCGACGATGCATTCATCGATGAAGCTCCGCCCGATCTGGGCCTCGGTTTCCATCTCGGCCAATTCGAACCGGACATGTTGCAGGGCCGCCAGTTTGCCGCCGAAGGCCTCTCGTTCGCAACAGTAGTCTCGGGTCAGCGCAACGGCCGACTCCGCGCTCGCCACCGATCCGGCGGCGATCGTCAGGCGCTCGACCGGGAGATTGTGCATCAAGTACCCAAAGCCCCGGCCTTCCTCACCCAGGAGGTTGGCGACCGGCACCCTGACGTCTCGAAAGAACAACTCGGCCGTGTCTTGGGCGTGCTGACCGATCTTCTCGAGGTTGCGGCCCCGTTCGAAGCCCACCATGTCGCGTTCCACCACCAGCAAGCTGATGCCTTTGTGGCCCGCCGCCGGGTTGGTGCGCGCCACGACGATGACCAGGTCGCTGAGAATTCCGTTGCTGATGAAAGTCTTCTGCCCATTGAGGAGATAGTGGTCGCCCTGGAGGATCGCGGTGGTCTGAATCCCCTGTAGATCACTTCCCGCTGCTGGTTCGGACATGGCGATGGCGGTAATGATCTCGCCGGAAACAGCCCCCGGGAGCCAGCGGCGCTTCTGCTCCGGCGAGCCAAGTTTGGTGAGATACGGCACCACGATATCGGTATGCAGCGGATAGCCCACCCCGGCGACCCCGGCCCACGCCAACTCTTCGGTGATGATCACGTTGTACCGAAAATCGGTGACCCCGCTTCCTCCGAATTCTTCCGGAACGTCCAAGCAAAGGAAACCCTGGCTTCCGGCCGCCGTCCAGGCTTGCCGCGAGACCATCCGGGCTGCTTCCCAATCGGAGTAATGCGGAACGACTTCCCTGGCGAGAAACGCTCGGAAGCTGTCGCGAAACGACTCATGCTCCGATTCAAAGAGACGGCGTGGCACGGGTACCCCTCTGCGGTTGGGACAGAATCGAGGACGCGGTAAGCTACCGACTTCGTGGAGTCGTGGCCAACTGTCCCATCCCGGGGAAGTGATCCGTCCAAATCGAGGGACACTCGGCCCCGGATCGATCGGTTTCAGTAATTGTTGATTATCGACTTACGTCGATGGCACAAGCCTCGCTATTACCGGAGCCCGGAGACGCTTCAACCGGAGGACACCATGTTCGCTCGTCGCATTGCCCTGATGGTTGGATTGGTCGGCCTCGGCGCCGATCAGTCCGGTTCCGCCCAGCGGGTTTCCGCTGACATCCATATCGGCTCCGGTCCGGTTGGCGCCACGATCCGGCTCGGCGATCGCCCGGACTATCGGATCTACGGCCGCCCGCGCCGGGCCTATGCCGAGGTGGTTCGTCCGGTCCGAGTGTATCAGGATGACCGGCGGTTCTACCGCTATGACGACTTCGATCGCTACGACCGGGATCAGCGCCGTGGGAACGACCAGGGCCGGGGCGACCGCGACCGGTACTACAAGCGCAATGGTAACGGAGACGAGAACCGGTGGGAGCACGACCACCAGCACTAGTCGAGCATCATGGTAGTAAGGGTCAGCCAACCCTTCCTCGTTGAGCCCCCTTGCTCAAAATACCGGCTGACTCAGGAGACCCGAGGCTCCCAGCCGAGGGTACAAACAACCCTGCGACGGCGGGGTTGTTTGTTTTCGGCGCTCGGCGCTCGGCGGGGTAGATTTGGGGGACCTTTTGGCGGGGAGATATGATGCTGGTGATTGGGGCGGTGGTGGCTTGTTTGGTGGGTCCGGCTGGGGCGGTTCGGAGTGATTCGTTGGTTCGGCTCTATGAGGGCGGGCGGACTTGGGTGGAGTTCTTTGAGGCGGCCAAGGATCGGAAGCCGATGTGGACGGATAACTACCAGGCTGGGGCGCCGGATTCGATGATCGGGGACCGGGCCAGGGCGGTCGGTGGGCAGTGGAGGATCCTTGCCGTGGCCGAGGATTGGTGTGGCGACTCGGCCAATACCGTGCCGTATTTGGTGAGATTGGCGGAGCAGGTGCCGGGGCTCGACATCCGGATTGCCAACTCGAAGGATGGCCGGTGGCTGATGGAACGGCACCAGACGCCGGATGGCCGGGCTGCGACGCCGACGATTGTCTTGCTCGATGCCGCCGGGGAGGAACGGGGGTGCATCATCGAGCGGCCGCTAAAGCTTCGGGTGTGGGTGAGCGAGAACAAGTCCAAGTTGTCTGACGACGACTTTCAGAAGGCCAAGATGACGTGGTACCGGGAAGACCGGGGCCGGGAAACCGTCCAAGAGATGGTCTCGCTGCTCGAGGCGGCCGGCAAAGGACCTACTACCTGTTGAGTTTGGTGGCGTGGTAGCGCTCCATCATCCATTGGCCGTTTCGTTTTTCGAAGACGACGGTTTCCAGGAAGTGCAATGAGTCTGGGCTCCCGGTCTTCGGGGTCCAGACTTCGTCGTTTCGGAAGCTCGTCCAGGCGAGGTTGCCGCGGACTTGGGTTTCGAATCCAGACATCGCGGCCGTCTGACTCCCGGCTTCGAAGCCACTGACGATTCCCTGGACCAACCCGTCGCGGTCGATTCGGGTCGTGTCTTCGAAGATGAAGAACGAAGGCAGCAGGGGGGCGGCAACGCCGGCGGAATCGTGGGCATTGATGGCCGTGTACCACCGCGTCAAGACCCCCTCGATCGCGGTGATCTCAGCGGGATCGTTGGGAAGGGCTTGGGGGCCGCCGCCGGGCTGGCAAGCCACGGCCAGGAGTAGGAGGCCGACTCGGCTATTCGCGATCTTAGTCATTGAGGACTCGCTCGATTCTGGGGTCGGGAACCAGCCACATTACCGCCACAACCACATAGACAGCAAGGGCGAGCCAGCGGTTGACGAACGCCAGCGGGACCGCGACGGCATACAGAGCCAACGACATCTTGCCCTTGAAATCGCCGCTAACCGCGGTGGCGAGTTGGGAATCGCTCCCGTGGCGGGCGATCGGGGTCCTGGTCAGGACAAAGTAGCCAACACCGGCCATCAGCACGACCAAGCCGTAGAGCGCGACAGGCAATTCGGCGAAGTGGTTTTCGCCCATCCACCCAGCGGTGAACGGTACCAGGGAAAGCCAGAAGAGCAAGTGAAGATTGGCCCAGAGGCTGGCCCCGCTGACGTACCGGACCGCGTGAAGCAAATGATGGTGGTTGTTCCAATAAATGCCGATGAATGTGAAACTCAGCACGTAGCTGCCGAACACCGGGGCGAGGTTCTGGAGCGCGGCCAGGGATGGCTCGTGGGGGACTTTCAACTCCAACACCATGATGGTGATGATGATGGCAATCACGCCGTCGCTGAACGCTTCGAGTCGGTTCTTTGACATGAAACCAAAATAGCCGGAGTTTGGCCCGGCAGGCACAGGGTAGTAGGATTCCATTACCCCCCCCACCTGGATGTTGCGATGCGTCGATTCCTCGGGAGCCTCTCATTCCTTGCGGCCGTGGTCGCAGGCCCGCTGATGGCCCAAGCCGACCCGGAGGCCAAACTCAAAGAGCTCGGGATTACCCTGCCCGCCGTGGGCGTACCCCTCGCCAACTACGTTCCGACCGTCCGGACCGGGAATCTGGTGTTCTTGGCCGGGCACGGGCCGGCCCAACCCTGGACGAAGACGGCCACCGGGAAGCTTGGTCGGGATTTGACCGTCAAGGAGGGGTACGAGGCCGCCCGGAATGTCGGGATCAACCTCTTGGCCTCCCTCAAGGCCGAGATCGGGGATCTGAAGAAGGTGAAGCGCATCGTCAAGGTTCTTGGGATGGTCAACGGAATCGATACGTTTACCGAGCAGCCGGAGGTCGTGAACGGTTTCTCGGATCTGATGGTGACCGTCTTCGGGCCGAAGGGGAAGCACGCTCGTTCGGCCGTCGGCATGGGGTCGCTGCCCCGGAATCTGTCGGTTGAGATCGAGATGGTCGTCGAAGTGGAGCCCTAGCGGTTGCGCCCGATCCGAGATCACAATCTTCCGCCGGACCCGGCGGCGTACCGGGCGGCGCGGCCCAAGGGCCGAGTGATTGTCATTGCCCCGACCCGGGCGGCTTGTGAGACGATCGAACTTGCGCTCGGCTCAACGTTCGAGACGCTGCTGATCCGGGAGCACGGCCAAGAATTGGTGGCCTGGGCTGAGGCGCGGAAGGGCTTCGGAATCGTGGCCGGCACCGGGACCGGGAAGACCCTGTCGGTGCGGCTCTTTGCCGAGGCCATCCTCGGGGAATCGCTCCGCTACGGAGTGGTCAATCGTGAGCGGGAGGCCACACCCGAGACGCCGTTCTGGAACGTCATCGTGGCGACGACCGGGATTGCCCGGCGGTGGTTTCAGGACGAGCTGATCACCGCCGCGGATACGCTGGTGGTCGACGAGATCCACCAGACGTCGGCGGAGCTTGAGTTGTGCCTGGCCCTCGGCAAGCGGGCCGGTTGCCGGTTCATCTGGCTCAGTGCGACGGTCGATCCGACGTTTTACGCCAGTTACCTCAAGAGCGATCACGTCCTCGAGACCTCGGCGTTCGATCCGGCATTGAAGGCCCGGGTTCACGTCATGGCGAAGGACACCACCGAATTCTTCGACGACCGGACCATCAAACGATTGATCCGGGAACGCCGTGGCGTCGCGGTCTTCGTGCCGACCCGGGCCGAAGTGGAACGGTTGGCCGCCGAGTTGGGAGCCAAGTGGCCCGGACTGACGGCGGCCTTCTATCACGGTGGCGAACCGATTCGGGTCATTCGTCCCTTCCTTGAAGGCCAGGTCGACAAGCCGTTCCTGCTTGCGATGACCGCGGCCGGGCAATCGGCGCTCAACCTGCCCGGCCTCGACACCGTGGTGATCTACGATGCCCGGTACGGCAACGTCGTCGACCGGGGGCGGAATGTGCTGCACCGGTTGTATTTGGGTGCCAACGAAATCCTCCAGATGGCGGGCCGGGTTCATGGCAGGGTGGCCAACGGCGAGGTGACCATTCTGTCCGACCGGCCCCTTCGGTTCGAGGATCTTCGCCCGACGCCGCCGGAATTCCAGCTGGCCGGCGATGCGGAGCGGGTCGCGCTGACGTGCGCCGCCATGGGAGTGGATGCCGCCGACCTCGAACTGCCGGTGCCGCTCGATCGAACCGCGTATCGAAAGTCAGTAGCGCTATTGACGGAGCGCGGCCTCATTGCCGGAGGCCGGCTCACAAAATATGGCCGCGATGTCGAGGCGATGCCGGTCGAGCGCTGCTGGGGCGAGCTGCTGGTCAGCAGCGAGCCGGACTTGGCCCCGATGCTGGCGGTCGCCTCGGCGGTCGATTCGACCCATCGGATGACCCGGGAGGAACGTGACCTCCGCGGCGTCGCCATTCAGGGGAGCGACCACCTGACGGCGTACAACATCTACGCTGAGGCGGTGAACCGGTTCGGCGTGGTGGGCGAGGTTCATGGACTCGAGCGCCACGGATTCGAGGAAGGGATCGCTGAGTGGGCGGAGGAGCGAGGGGTCTTGGTCAAGGCGATCGAGGATGCCGCGATGGGGATGGCGTCGGTCTACCGCTCGCTCGAATTGAAATTGCCGCGGGGGCTTCCCTACGTCAGCAAGGAACTCAAGAGCCAGTTCGCCGACTTGGTGGCCCGGGTGATGCCGTTCGATTTGGTGATTGACGAACGGACGGCGGATGGCCAAGAAGCGCGGATTGGGAAGCGGTCGTTCGCGGGCAACTGGGGCGCGGTGGCCGGGTCGCTCCGGTTCTTTGCCGACCGGTTCGGGGTGCCGCGCGCGTCGGTCGAGGGGACGACGATCTCGTACGATCAGGTTCGTCAGTACGCGAAACGGGGCGAACCTGAGGTCACCGTGAGCGGCTCGCGGAAACATCAGCGACTGCTGGTGGGCCACACCTTGTCGTATTTTGGGTTTGACCTCGAGACGATCCGGGAGCCGTTGCCGGATCTGATTCCCGAGGCCCTCCGTCCCACCGCGATGAATGCGCTGATCGATGGCGTCATCGACGGCAGCATTAACCACCCCGACCAAGGCAAGATTCGGCGAGCGGCGCGGGAGCTCGAGGAGTATTGGCGTCGGTCCGGAGGCGTCCTCGCAGCGGCCAGCCCCGACGGGGTTCGTCGCGCGGTTTCCGCTCAGCTCGAAGGCGTCACCAGCTGGTCGGATTTCATGAAGCGGCGCCTGGAACTCGATCCGGCCGATCACATCGCACTGGAACAGCGGGTGGCGTTGGATCAATTGCCCGCCACCGTGCGGTTGTTTGGCGACGCGACGGCGATCGAGTACGATATCGATCGGGGGGTTGGGGTCGCCCGGCTTCGGCTTCGGGAGGGTCAGGCCCGGCGGATGACGGAGGATGATCTGCCGGTGGTGGACCGGCCGCTCCGTTTTCAGGTGCTTCGCGGAGAGGACCCGCCGATCGAGGCGGAAACGTTGGCGATGTTGAAGGGGTTGATTAATGGCTCGGCGACTCGGCGCTCGGCACTCGGCACTCGGCAGAATCAGCAGCGGCATCAGCGGTCTCGGAGGAGACGATGAATTGGCGATTCTTGGTGGGGGTTGGATTGGTGGGGGGGTGCGGGAAGGGGGCGCCGTCGGTGGTGGATCGGACGGCGGAGGCGGTAGCGGCGGTGGCGGCGGGGCTTCGGCCGCCGATGGCGATTCAAGGGGCGCCGGAGGTGGTGTACCGGTTGGCGGACCGGATGTCGCACTATCACGTGCCGGGGGTGTCGGTGGCGGTGGTGGACAGCGGGCGGATGGTGTGGGCGACGGGGTTTGGGGTGAAGGAGGCGGGAACGGCGGATTCGGTGTCTGCTGAGACGATCTTTCAGGCGGCGTCGATCAGCAAGCCGGTGGCGGCGACGGCGATGTTGCGACTGGTCGAGGCCGGGAAGTTATCGCTCGATACGGCGGTCAATGTCTATCTCACCAGTTGGCAACTTCCAAGCAACCAGTTTACGGCGAAGCAGGCGGTCACACTCCGGCGGGTCGTGTCGCACAGTGCTGGACTGACGATCTCGGGGTTTCCCGGGTACAAGGCCGGCGATTCGGTGCCGACGGTGCCCCAGGTCCTCGATGGGACGAAGCCGGCCAATACCGGCCCGGTCCGGGTTGACGTGGAGCCGGGGAAGATCATGCGGTACGCGGGCGGGGGCACGACGATCATGCAGTTGGTGCTCACCGATGTCACGGGCGAATCCTTTCCCGCGTTGATGAAGCGGTTGGTGATCGATCCGATCGGGATGACGAGCAGTACCTACGAGCAACCGCTGCCCGAATCACGCTGGGCCGAGTCGGCCGCGGCGCATGAGGCCGACGGGATCATGACGCCGGGGCGGGCCCATACCTATCCGGAAATGGCGGCGGCCGGACTCTGGACGACGCCGACTGACTTGCTCAAGTGGGCGATGGAGATTGCGGCCGCCAGGGCAGGAACATCTACCAAGGTGCTCTCGACGGCGACCGCGATTGAGATGCTCACGGTCCAGAAGGCTCCCGCTGGGTTGGGTCCGTTCCTGGATGGTGCCGGCCGCGGCTTCAACTTCGGCCATACCGGGGGGAATCATGGGTTTCGGTGCGAGGTGATCTACTTCCCGGAAACCGGACAGGGTGCGGCCGTGATGACCAACGGCGAGCAAGGGATCGCGCTGGTGAAGGAAATTCTCTATTCGATTGCGGCTCATTATCGATGGCCTGAGTACGGACCGCGGTCGGTGTCCCTGGTGGCCTTGGATTCGGTTCAGCTGGAGCGGTACGTCGGAACCTATGAGGCCGCCAAGCCCTTTCCGGTCTTGCTGGTGGTCAGCCGGGAGGGCGGGAAGCTCTTTGCGGAAGCGAAGGGGCTTCTTCCGCGCGAAGAGTTCGGTCTTACGACCGCGGAGAAGTCGATTGGGTTCCAATCGGGCAGTGAGGGAACCTTCCTGATGGGGCCGAGAGGTAAGGTCCTCGGAGTCGAATTTTCGGGAAATAAACTGATGCGGAAGGCCAAATAGCCAATGCGGACGACAGCGTCGATACTGGGGTTGGTGGTTGGTGCGGCAACACTCTCGGCCCAGGTGCCGGGGCCGAGTTTTCGGGACGTCATCAACCTGCAGAGCCTCGGCTCGCCGGCGATTTCGCCGGACGGGAAGGCGGTGGCCTATACGATCCGGACGACTGATTGGAAGGACAACCGGTTCGACACGGAGATCTGGTTGTGGCGTCAGGGGGCCGGCTCAATTCAACTGACCCGGTCGCCCAAGGGCAGCAGTACCGCGCCACGATGGTCACCGGATGGAAAGTGGCTCGGTTTCTTGGCCGACCGGGGCGACCGGCAGCAGTTGTATGTGATCGGGGCCATGGGCGGAGAGGCGATTCGGCTCACCGGCCTCAAGGATGGCGTGGCCGACTATCGGTGGTCGCCGGTGGGTGGGAAGATCGCCTTGGCGGCCACCGAGCCCGAGACCGAAGCCGCGACCAAAGCGAAGGCGCTGTACGGCGACTTCTTCATGGAAGAGAATGACTACCGGATGACCCATCTTTGGGTCATGGACGCCGATCCGACCCGGTGGCTCGGCGACTCGACCGGGCTGCCGAAGCCGACCCGGCTGACCGAGGGCGGCGCCTACACGGTGGGTTCGTTCGGGTGGTCGCCGGATGGAAGCCGGATTGCGTTCGATCACCGACGCGATCCGCTGCTGCACTCGGGGTCAACGACTGATATCTCGATCGTGACGGTGACCAATCGGGCCGTGACGCCGTTGGTGGTTCGAATTGGATCGGACGGGTCGCCGGTGTGGTCGCCCGACGGGCAATGGGTTGCCTTCACCACGTCCGCAGGCGATACCGTCTCCAATTTCTACAAGAACAGCCAGCTCATGAAAGTGGCGGCGGGAGGCGGAGTGCCGACGCGGTTGGCGGCCGACTTCGACGAGATGATCGGCTCGCTGTTGTGGACGCCGGACGGGATTTGGTTCACGGCCTTCAACAAGACGACGTCGGGCTTCGTCCAAGTCGATCCGGTCACCGGCCGAGCGGAGCGCGATACGGGGTCGCCGTTCGTGGCGATCGGTGGGGCCGATGTGACGCGGGACGGCAAGTGGTGGGTGATCTCGGCGCAGAAGGACGGGATGTCGTTGCCGGAGTTGTACCGGGGCGAAGTGACCGGGCCGGGCGGGCCGGAAAAGCTGACCGACATGACGGCCCAGATTGCCTCGTGGAACGTCGGGCAAAACGAAGTGGTGAGCTGGCCGAGTCGGGACGGCACGATCATCGAAGGCGTACTCCACAAGCCGAAGGACTGGCAGCCGGGGAAGAAGTACCCGTTGTTCGTGGTGATTCACGGCGGGCCGACCGGGATCGACGTTCCCCAGCCGGCGCCGTTCTACGTCTATCCGATTCCCCAGTGGGTGGCCAAGGGCGCCCTGGTACTCCGGCCGAACTACCGAGGCTCGGCTGGCTATGGCGAGAAGTTCCGGTCGCTCAACGTCCGGAACCTCGGCGTCGGCGATATGTGGGACGTGATGTCGGGTGTTGACCATCTGATCAAGAATGGCATGGTCGACAGCACCAAGATGGCGGCCATGGGTTGGAGCCAGGGCGGGTACATCTCCGCGTTTCTGACGACCAATACCTCGCGGTTCAAGGCCATTTCGGTGGGGGCCGGAATTTCGAATTGGGTGACGTACTACGTCTCGACCGACATCTATCCGTTCACGCGCCAGTACCTCAAGGCCACGCCGTGGGACGACATGGCGATTTACCTCAAGACCTCACCGATGACGGCGATCAAGCAGGCCCGGACGCCGACCTTGATTCAGCACGGGCAGTTCGACTGGCGGGTGCCGATCCAGAATGCCTACGAATTGAACCAGGGGTTACTCGATCAGGGGGTCCCGAGCGAGCTGATGGTCTACCGCGGCTTTGGGCACGGGATCAACAAACCGAAGGAGCAGCTCGCAGCGGTGTGGCATAACTGGCGGTGGTTTGGGAAGTACATCTTCGGCGAGCAAGTGACGATTCCGCTGGACGAACCCCCGACGCCGTGATCGGCGTTCCGACGCTCGATGAGATCACCGCAGCGCGGGAACGGCTGAAGGGCTTTGCCGTTCGGACGCCCTTGGTGCGGTGGTACGAGGGGCCGGCGGAGATCTATCTCAAGCTCGAAACATTGCAGCCGATCGGTTCCTTCAAGATTCGAGGCGCCCGGAATGCGCTCGCGACGGCTCCGGCCGGGGCGCTGAATGCCGGAGTGTTTACCGCGAGCGCCGGCAACATGGCCCAAGGAGTGGCGTGGTGCGCCCGGGACCTCGGGGTTCCGTGCACGGTGGTGGTGCCGGACCATGCGCCCGCCACCAAGCTCGAGGCGATCGGGCGGTTAGGCGCGGCGGTCATCAAGGTGCCGTTCGACCGGTGGTGGCGGGTGTTGCAGGAGCGGCGGTTCGAGGGGTTGGACGGGTTCTTCGTCCATCCGGTGTCGGATCCGGCGGTGATTGCCGGGAACGGCACCATCGGGCTTGAGATCGCCGAGGATTTGCCGGACGTCGATCTGGTGCTGGCTCCCTATGGCGGCGGCGGGTTGTCCTGCGGAATCGCGGCGGCGCTCCGGGCGGTGGCGCCGGGGGCGCGGGTCGTGGCGGTCGAGCCGGACACGGCGGCGCCGTTGGCGGCGTCCCTGGCGGCTGGGGTGCCGACTCCTGTGAACTATGTCCCGACGTTCATTGACGGATCGGGTGGCAAGTCGGTGCTCGCCGAGATGTGGCCGTTGGCGCGGGATCTCTTGGGCGGGTCGGTGCCGGTGTCGGTCGCGGAGGTTGCCGAGGCGATTCGGCTGATGGCGGAGCGGGTCCGGATCGTGGCTGAGGGTGCCGGAGGGTTGGCGCTGGCCGCGGCGCGGTCGGGCCGGGTGCCGGGCCGGAAGATCGTCTGTGTGGTGTCGGGCGGGAATCTCGACGCGGCCCGATTGATCACCATACTAGAGGGGCGGGTGCCGTAACGGACTACTTCACGAACCGCCGGTAGGTCTCCTCGTCGAATCCAACCAACAACGTTCGTCCTTTCCGAGCGGTCGGCGCCCTGAGGTTGCCGCTCGGGCCGATCAACAGCGTCGTGATCTCGTCTTTGGACGGTTCCGCGCCTTTCAGGACGAGGTGCACCACCTTCTTGCCTTTGGTGGCATAGATCTCGTCGATGCCCTCCAGCACATCGAACGCGTGTTTGGCGCTGATGGTGTGCTTCTTGGCATCGACCGTCGTCGCGACGGAGGCCTTGGCTGACGCAAGGAACCCTTGCGTTCGTTTGCAGGTAATTCAGCCAGGGCGAAGATAGGCCCAGTCGAGTGATGCAGCCATTGAGGACTCAGGGTTTCGGGGTGAGGAGCCAGGCTACGGCCTGGTCGAGGAACGCGCCGACCATCAGGGTATGACCTTGGTTCGGTAATTCACGATAATCGACGGGCCAGCCAATCGCATGGGCCTGATCGACGGCGATCTTGAGCCGGGCCGGGGGCACCACGGGGTCGACCGATGCGCCGACCACCAGGGTGCGGGGGAGTGTCGCGCCGGCCGTGGCCGAGACCGCACCGGCCCCGGCCAGGCAGACCACCGCGGCCACCAAGCTGGCCTGATCCTGGGCCAACCGCCACGCCGTGCCACCGCCTAACGAATGACCCAGGAGGTAAACCCGGGCCCGATCAATCGGGCCGTGAGCGGCCACGTCGTCGAGGAGCCGGGGCAGGTTGGTGGAGGTCCGCATCATGGCGTTGGTGAACGGGCTGACGACGATGAAGCCCAGGCTGTCGGCCAGGCGGCGGATCCGGCCGGCGCCGTAGGCTTCGAGAAAGGCGGTTTCGTCGGCGCCGGCGCCATGGAGGGCTACCACCACCGGCGCCGGGCGATTTCCGATGGATTGAGGGCGATACAACCGGTACGGCACCTCGCCGTCTGGCGAGGAGAGGACCCGGCGTTCTCCGGAGGGCCGGTCCAGGGCGCGGAGGGCCTCGTCCCGGTGTCGAGGCCCCACGGCTGGATCGGCTTCGATGACGGTGCCGAGCGAGTCGAGGGTTCCGATCACTTGCTGATACCGGCCCCCGAAGAAGGCCAGGGTAGCCCGGTCAAAGGTCTGGTTGGTCTCGGCCATCCGGTCGGCGGCCAGTGGACGATCACGGACCGCGAGTTCGATCCGGAGGTAGGCCAGGGCCATGGCTCGACGGGTCAACGAGTCTGGACCGGCGGGCCGGGCTTGGGCGTGGACCAGGGTCGTGGCCAGCGGGAGTGCGAGGAGCCACCGCGCCTTCATTGGGCGGCCGCTTTCGCTTGTTCCTGCTCGACCAGGATTCGGCGGAGAATCTTGCCCGAGGGAGACTTCGGAATCGACTCGACGATTTCCACCCGGCGAACCTTGTCGATCGGCGAGACCTTGGAGGCCACGTAGGCCATGATCTCGTCGGGGGTGAGCGGTGCTTTCAGGACCACGAAGGCTTTCGGAACCTCACCCGCTTCCGGGTCGGGGCTTGGAATGACGGCCGCATCGGCGATGGCGGGATGGCTCAGCAGAACGGCCTCGAGGTCGGCCGGGGCCACCTGATGGCCCTTGTACTTGATGAGTTCCTTGACCCGGTCGACGATGTAGTAGTAACCGTCGGCGTCGACGTAGCCGATATCTCCGGTGTGGAGCCAGTGGTCCTGGTCAAGCGTCGCGGCGGTTTCGGCCGGGCGATTCAGGTAGCCCTTCATGACGTTCGGCCCCCGCAGCAGGACTTCGCCCCGGCCGCCGACGTCCTGGTCCAGACCCGTTGCTGGATCGACGATGCGGGCTTCCTGGCTCGGGGCCAGGAAGCCAACGGAACCGTGGCGGACCACGGCCGGGTCTCGGGGAGAGAGGTGGCTCGCGCCCGACAACTCGGTCATCCCATAGCCCTGCACCACCAAGCACTTGAGCCGGTTGCCGCAGGCAACCTCGATCTCCGCGCCGAGCGGTGCGGCGCCCGACATCACAAACTTGAGGGCCGAGAGGTCATACCGGTCGACCACCGGATGTTTCGCCAGGGCGACCACGATCGGCGGGACCAGCGGCGCTACCGAAACCCGGTACTTGGCCAAGGTGGCGAGGAACGGTTCCAACTCGAACCGGCCGATCACCACCAAGCGGCCGCCGTTCCACAGGTTGCTGAGCAGGATCAAGGTCAGCCCGTAGATGTGGAAGAACGGCAGCACGGCGGCGACGGAATCCGTGCTGGTCGGTTGTTGAACCGCAACGAACTGGCGCAATTGCGAGACGATGCATTCGTGCGTCAGGATGACCGCTTTCGGGCGGCCGCTGGTGCCGCTCGACCACGGCATGACGGCGATGGCGGTTCTCGGATCGATGGCGACGTCGACGGCGATCGGATCAACGTCGAACAGGGTGACTAGCGGGGTCGCGCCGGGTGCGGTGCCCAGCACGAACACCTCCTCGACTCCCGCTCGCTTGGCTCCATCCAGGGCCCGGTCGAGCAGAGCCGGCACAGTAACCAAGAAGCGGGCTTTGGTCTCGCCGAGCTGAGCGGCCAAGTCGTCGGCGGTGGCGAGCGGGTTCAACGTGGTCGAGGTTCCGCCGGTTTGACTGACGCCGAGGAGGATGGCCGCGTACTCGATCAGATTCGGGAGTAACACGGCAAAGACTTGGCCGGGCCCGAACTTTCTCCGGGCCAGGCCCGATGCCAGCCGGCGGGTGTCGTCGACGATCTGACCACAGGTGACATGACGGTCGGTGGCCGCGTCGATCATGGCCACCTGGTCCGGCCGTTCCTTCATCCGGTCGAGCAGGAGGGTCGAGAACGCGACGTTCGGGTAGCTGACGTCCGGGTACCGGCTTCGGTGAATCATCGCGGTCAATCCTGCCGTGGGGCCGGGGTCGGGCGGCCGCCTGGATTCCACTGTGGCTTCGGGCCGTCGGCCAGGAGGCGAACGGCTTTGGCGGCCGCATTGATGACGGAGGTCATGTGCACCGAGTCGACTTTGTCGGCTTGGTCGCTGGGCTGGTGGTAGTCGGCATGCATGTTGTAGCTCGACAGCGTGTGCGCCACAATTCCCTTCAGCGCGAACTGGTAGTTGTCGCTTCGACGGAAGAAGTTCTGGGCCGGTCGTTTGTCGGGGACGATCGGGATTCCCGCTGCCGCGAGGGCCGGGCCCATGGTGCTCCGTTCGTAGCCGGTGAGCCAGGCTCGGCCCGGGCCCCCGGCCAGCGAATCGGGCCGGCCGATCATTTCGATCTCGAGGTTGAGTGCCATCTGGTCGAGCGGCAGTACGGGGTGGTCGGAATACCACCGAGCGCCCAAGAGTCCCCGTTCCTCGCCGGTCCAGGCCGCGAAAATGATGGTCCGGCGAGGCTGAGGTCCGGCCTTGAGTTGCTCGGCGATCTTGAGCACGGCGACGACGCCAGAGGCATCGTCGTCGGCGCCGTTGAAGATCGAGTCGCCACTCGGATGGGCCCGAACGCCGATGTGGTCGTAGTGGGCCCCCACCACGATGTGCTCTCGGGCCAGTGATGGGTCGGCACCTTCCAATTTGCCCAAGATATTGAAGCCCGGAACCCGTTTCGCGGTCGGGAACGAATCGCGGGCGGCGAAACTGGCGACCAAGTTGATCGCCGCCACTTCGCGCTGGTTGACGACCCGAGTCGTCATGGTCAGCGGGATTCGCTGGAGATAGCCGCTGTCGCCAACCGGCGTGAGCCCGACCCGGGCCATTTCGCGGCTGATGATGCCGGCCGCTTTGGCAATCCCGGGTGTCCCCGTGAGCCGTCCCTCGAGGGAGTCGTGGGCGAGTGCCGTGAGGAGGGCCAGTACCGCGGCGGGTGACGAGGCGTTGGGTCCGACAGACTCAACCGGGCGGGCACCTCCGCATCCGGTGGCCAGCGCGAGCCCAACCACCATCGAACGGTTACGACTCCACATAGTCCAAATTCTTTCCGAACGTCTCTTCCAGTCCGGCTAGGGAGAGATAGGCGATGACCAACGTTGCGGCCCCGACGGCCATGGCGCTGCCTGGAATACCGAGCTCGGGCTTCAGGGCCTGGAACACGATGGTCAGCGGCACGACGGCCCCCCGGACGAAGTTCGGGGCAGTTGATGCCACGGTGCCCCGAAGATTGGTGCCGAACTGCTCGGATGCCACCGTGACGAATACGGCCCAGTATCCGGAGGTTGCCCCGAGGATTCCGCAGGCCAGATAGAACGCGGTCAGTGAGCCCAGGCCGCCCATGATGAAGTAGTTGGCGATTCCGAGCCCGCAGAGCGTGATGAAGACGAGGAGGGCCTTCTTCCGGCTCCGGAGCACTTGACTCAAGGCGCCGCTCAGGAGATCGCCCAAGGTGGCGCCGATGTAGGCGAACATGACCGCGCGGCCGGCGGTTGGTGCCGTCTCGAGCCCGAGGGCTTTGCCGATTTCAGGCGAGAAGGTGACCAGGATACCCATGACAAACCAAGTCGGGAGCCCGACGAGTACCACCGACAGGTAGCGGAGGGCTCGGGTTGGAGTCGAAAAGAGCAGAAGCATATTGCCCTTGCCGACGGCCTTCTTCTTGACCGCCTCGAACATGCCCGACTCGGTGACGCCGATTCGAAGGGCCAGGAGCGAAAGGCCCAGGACCCCGCCGATGACGTAGGCCGTCCGCCACGGAAACAGGTCGCCGACCAAGCCAGCGACGACCGCGCCAAGGAGGCCGAGACTCGCGACGATGGTGGTGCCCCAGCCGCGCCCTTCGCGGGACATGATTTCCGCCACCAGCGTGATGCCGGCGCCCAGTTCGCCGGCCAGTCCGATCCCGGCAATGAACCGGAGCCAGGCGTACTGATCGACCGTTTGGACTCCGGCATTGGCGATGTTGGCCAGGGAATACATCAGGATCGAACCGAACAGCACGGACCGGCGCCCGTAATTGTCGGCCAGGATACCCCAGGCGATCCCGCCGAGGAGCAATCCGGTCATCTGCATGTTGATGAGCCGAACCCCGACCGCCAGGACATCCGCTTGGGCGACGCCCAGGCTCAACAGGCTTGGGACCCGCACGATGCTGAACAACAGCAGGTCGTAGACGTCGACGAAATACCCGAGGGCCGCGACGAAGACGGCGAGATGGATTCTTCGAGAGGACAAGGGGGTCTTAGTGTTTCGGGGTGAGGGATGCGGACACGAGGCGCATGAACTCATTGGTCCGGGCGTTGTCGAACCATCGGACCACGACTACGAGATCTTGGGCCGGGTCGATCCAGATGACGTTGCCGCCGGCGCCCAGGGCAAAAAAACTGGAGGCCGAGGCGGCGGGGAATTGTAAGCGGTCGGTGTTGAGCCACCACATGTAGCCGTAGACCGGGCGGAGCGGAGTGGGCGTCAGGGCCTTCTCGATCCACTGCTCTGACAGGAGCTGCTTCCCGGCCCAGTTTCCGTGGCGGGCCATCAGGAGGCCAAATCGGGCGTGGTCGAGGGTGGTGGCCCAGAACCCGCCTCCCCAGTGGCCACCTCCGCTCACCGATGGCATCCGCCGCCCGTCGATCTCGGCGTACGCGTTGAAGTACCCGTGCCAGAGCCAACTGTCGGACATCCCGATCGGGTCGGCGATGGCTTGCTTGAAGACGTCGGGTAACGGCTTCCGAAACAACCGGAGCAGGGACAGGGCCAGCCGATTGACGCGAACGTCGTTGTATTCCCAGGTGGTACCGGGCTCGGTCAGGGCCCGGTCGTAGCCCAAACGCCGGTCGGCGACATCGGGCTTGTCCCAGAGGGTCCCTTCCCATTCGCTGGTCTGGTTGAGGTGCATGTGCCAGGTGATTTTGGCATTGTGGGGGCTGTCGAACCCGCCATCCTTGATGAGCCGGGCTTCGGGGGCGGTGAGATCGGGAATCAAACCTCGGTCAAAGGCCAACCCCGCCACGGTGGAGAGGTAGCTCTTGGCGACGCTGAAGGTCATGTCGACCTGACTGGTGTTGCCCCACTCGGCCACCAGGTACCCGTTCTTGATGATGATCCCGTTGGTTTGGGCGCGGTCCTTGACCGGCCCGACGATGGCGGGGAACGGTTCCTTGGCGGTGTTCTTCTTGATCTGCTCAATGAGGTTGGTCGGCCATCCGATATCCGCGGACCTGGCAAAGGCCACAGCCGCCGCGAGGGCCGCTGAATCGAGCCCGACCTCGGCGGGCGAGCGCCGCTGCCAGTCGGCCTTGGCCGGGAAGTACCGGCTGGACTGGGCGGTGGCCGGCATCGGCGCGAGCACGCCGAGGAGAACAAGGATGATTCTACGGAGCATCGCACCCGGCTTTCGAGAAGGCCGGGAGAATATACGCCACCGCAGGCTACGGTGGTTGAAGCGCCGGCGGTCGAGGTACTTGTGCGTTGTGGGGCGGGTCCGTCGTCTTTTGGGTCCTCCCGGTTCCCCGCCTCCGCCGCCCCCACCGCCGCCGGCCGGCAGTGACATCGCGCTCGGGCTGGCCGCGGTCCAACGGGAGTGCGCCTCGTGTCACGCGTCGCAGGATTGGTTCGATCTCGCCTTCTTCTCGTACTCGGATACGACGATCATCCGGCGGGCTGTCAAGCACGTCGTTACGACGACTGCTCATCGGATCGTGGCGTACATTCGGTCCCTCAACATCCCTCACGTTCCCTCGGCCAGCGCGCTGTTTCAGCCCGGCGGGAGAACGGTTGCCGACGACGTCCAGTTCGCGGTCAATCTCTCCGGCCAAGGCACGTGGCCCACGCAGACCACTGCTCAGTTGGTGGCGATCAATCCGATTACGACTCCGGTGGCGATGGCCCTACCGAAGTGGTCAGACGAGGGCTCGAACCTCGATTGGCTCCCGGACTCAGCGCCGCCGCCCGGGTTCGGATCGACCCGAAGGACGTGGTGATCGTCGACGGGATCATGTTGTTGGCCGATGCCCGGCTACGGGCCTTGTTCGACATCAAGATCTTCGTAGACGTGGCTGATGACATTCGGTTCATCCGGCGGCTTGAGCGCGATGTGTCGGAGCGGGGCCGATCAATGGATGGGATAATCCGGCAGTATCTCGGTTCGGTCCGCCCGATGCACCTCGAGTTTGTGGAGCCTTCGAAGCGCTACGCCGATGTCATCCTGCCGGAGGGCGGCTACAATCAGGTTGGGGTCGACATGATTCTGGCCCGGGTCTTCATGGCATTGTCTCGCCGCCGCTAGCCTCCGCCGGAGTTTCGGGATACAATTGCGCATCCCGTCGAGCATGGTGATTCTCAATGAAGGTTGTGGTGCTTGGATCGCTGCTGGCGTTGGTGGCCGTGCCCGTTATGGAGGCCCAGCGCCCGGAGGCGCTGGATTCGGTTTTTTCGGCGTACGATCGGACCGATGGACCCGGCTGCGCCGTGGCCGTGAGTCGCGATGGGAAGGTGCTGGCCGCCCGCGGTTTTGGAATGTCCGACCTGGCTCAAAACCTCGCGATCACGCCGCACTCGGTGTTTCATGTGGCGTCGGTCTCGAAGCAGTTCACCGGGATGAGCTTGGTGCTGCTGGCCAAGAGCGGCGCCGTCTCGCTGGATGACGACATCCGGAAGTATCTCCCCGAGCTTCCGTCATACAGCCAAGTGGTGACCATCCGTCACCTCCTGACCCACACCGGCGGGATCCGCGACCAGTGGAGTCTGTTGATGACGGCCGGTTGGCGGCTCGGTGATGACCTGATTACCGAGCAAGACGTGCTCGAGATCGTGGTCCGGCAGCGCTCGCTGAACTTCGCACCGGGGACCGATTGGCTCTACAGTAATTCTGGATTCTCGTTGGCCGCTATCATCGTCAAACGGGTCACCGGTAAGACCCTTCGGGAATACGCCGAGGAGCAGATGTTCCGGCCGCTCCAGATGAGTCAGACCCATTTCCACGATGACAACGGCATGGTGGTCCTAGGCCGAACCCGGGGGTACGGATATCAGGGGGCCTGGAAGGAAACCGTCCCGAACTACTCCACGGTCGGGGCGACCAGTCTGTTCACCACGGTGATCGACTTGGTGCAGTGGCACCGGCATCTCGACGAAGGCCTGTTAGGCGGACCGGAATCCCTCCGGACTTTGCTCACCCCGGCGGTCCTGACCTCGGGTGATTCGCTCAAATACGCCCTCGGGATTCAGCATGGCAGCTACCGGGGGGTGCCGACGATTTCCCATTCCGGAGGCGATCCGGGCTACCGGACGCATTTACTCCACTTCCCGCGCTTCAAGGGCGGGGTGTCGGTGTTGTGTAACCAGAATGAAGCCAACCCAGTGCTGTTGGGCGAGCAAACGGCCGATCGGTTCTTCGCGAGCGAGTTGCAACCGGTCCGGATCCCGGGTGATTCGGCAGCCGGGGGGGCGTTGGTCGAGGCGACCGGGCTCTACTGGAGCGAACAGACCGAGGGCATTGCCACGGTTGAAATCGAGGGCACTCGCTTGGGTTGGAAAACCGGGCCGGTCAGTACCAGGCTCCGACGACTGACTGAGGATTCCTATTCGATCGGCAACGGGCCGGGGCGGCTCCAGGTGGTGCCGAACGGCGTGGTGGCCCGGACCGGGAACGGGGAGCCGTCGCGCTATGCTCGCGTCGATGCCTGGGTTCCGAGCGCGGCGGACCGAGCGGCCCTAGCCGGCCGCTATACCAGCGATGAGATCGGGGTCACCTGGCAGATTCGGCTCGCCGGCGATACCCTGTCGCTCGAGCGGCGAAAGTTCTCTGCCGCTCCGTTGACCGCGGTGTTTCGAGATACGTATACCGCCAGTTCCGGCGGCCTCCAACTGGTGATCCGAGCGGTTCGTGACAAAGCAGGAAAAGTGACCGGAGTGACCGTGGGATCCGGACGGGTTCGGCGGGTAGCGTTTTCCAAGGAGAAGGCATGAGACGGATTGCAGCGGCAGTTCTATTTTTCGTTCTGGCGACCTCGGCCGAGGCCCAGAAGGCCCAACTCGGCCCGATGGACATCTTCAACCTCGAGTACGCGACGAGTCCGGAGATTTCCCCGGACGGCCAGTGGGTCGTGTATGTCCGCCAGTATTTCGATGTCATGACCGACCGGCGGTACTCGAATCTCTGGATTGCCCGGAGTGACGGGTCCGATCATCGGCCGCTGACGGCGGGCAAGTACACCGAGGGCGAGCCGGTGTGGTCGCCGGACGGGAAGCGGCTGGCCTACATCTCGAGTCGCGAGGGTTCTCCGCAGATTTACGTCCGCTGGATGGACAACGGACAAACCTCTCCGATCACCAAGGTGCAGGAGCCGCCGTCCGGGATTGCCTGGTCACCGGATGGGGCGATGATTTCGTTCTTCAAGTTGGTGCCGAGCCCGGCCCTGGTGGTGGGCCAGCAGCCGCCTCCGCCGCCCGGAGCGCAATGGGCCCCGCCAGCCAAGTACACCAACCGGCTGGTGTTCCGGTTCGACGGCGTCGGCGAGGTGCCGCCCGGGTTCTCGCACCTGTTCGTGGTGCCGTCCGAAGGTGGCACCGCCCGCCAGTTGACCAGCGGCGATTTTCATCATGGGACGAGTGGCTTCGGAGGTGGCACGGCGTCATGGGCTCCGGACGGTCAGGCGATCGTATTCCAGGCGAGTCGCCGGGCCGACGCCGAGCGGCATTTGTTGGAGACTGATCTCTATGAGGTCACCGTGGCCGACGGGCGGCTTCGGCAGTTGACCGACCGGATGGGGCCGGATGGCTCGGCGGTGGTCTCGCCCGACGGGAAGTTGGTGGCGTATCTCGGATTCGACGACCGAAAAGTCGGCTACCAGAACACTTTGCTCCATTTGATGAATCGGGACGGCAGTGGGAAACGGGTCCTCTCGACCAAACTCGATCAGAGCGTTGGGGCGGCGGTTTGGTCGGCAGACGGCAAGAGTCTCGTCGTGGGCTACGACGAAAAGGGCAACAGCAAGGTGGCCGTCATGCTGCTCGACGGGAGCTACCGAGTGGTGGCCAACAATCTTGGGACCGGTGGCAGCGCGTACGGCGGTGGCTCGTACTCAGTGGCCAGGGACGGTAGCGTGGCGTTTACCACCAGTACTCCGTCGGTGCCGGGCGACATTGCCGTCGTCAGGCCGACTCAGCCGGTGCGGACGATCACGTCGGTCAATGCCGATGTCATGGCCGACCGGCGGCTTGGGCAGGTTGAGGAGCTCTGGTGGAAGTCGTCCAAGGATGGCCGGCCGATTCAGGGGTGGATCATCAAGCCCCCGGATTTCGATCCGGCCAAGAAGTACCCGATGATCCTGGAGATTCACGGCGGTCCGTTCGCGAACTACGGCGACCGATTCGACGTTGAAAAGCAGCTGATGGCGGCCGGCGGCTACGTGGTGTTGTACACCAACCCACGGGGCAGCACGAGCTATGGCGAAGAGTTCGGTAACCTGATTCACCATGCCTATCCGGGCGATGATTTCTTCGATCTCGACTCCGGGGTCGACGCGGTGATTGCCAAGGGATACGTCGACGACAAGAACCTGTTCGTAACCGGCGGGAGCGGTGGCGGGGTGCTGACGGCCTGGATGATCGGGCGGACCAACCGGTTCCGGGCGGCGTTGGCGTTCTATCCGGTGATCAACTGGTACTCGTTTGCCTTGACGGCCGATATGTCGCCGCTGGCCGTCGACAATTGGTTTCCGGGTCTGCCGTGGGACAATCTTCAGAATTATGAGTCGCGCTCATTGCTGTCAGTGGTCAAGAACGTGAAGACGCCGACCCTGATCATGACGGGGGAAGAGGACTATCGGACCCCGATGTCGGAGTCGGAGCAGTACTACAAGGCCCTCAAGCTGCTCGGGGTCGAGACGGTGTTGGTTCGGGTTCCGGGTGAATCGCACGGCATTTGGGGACGGCCCAGCCACGGGATGGCGAAGCTGACGACGATGCAGGGCTGGTTCGACCAGCACCGGTCGCAAGTGCCGTAGGCCTACTGGAACTCGAGGTCCCGGGCAAAGTCGGCGGGGCTGGTGGCGGCGGAGAGTGCCACGGCCTCGGAGATGGTTCCGTTCCGGTAGAGTTCCATCAGGTGTTGGTCGAAGGTCTGCATGCCGTATTGGGTTCGGCCGCTGGCGATCAGGTCTTTGATTTCGTTGGTCCGATCGGCGTCCGCGATGTACTCCTGGACCGCGCCGGTGTGGTGCATGATTTCGACGGCGGCCACCCGACCTTTGCCGTCCTTGTGGGGCAGCAGCCGCTGGGACACCACGGCCCGGAGGGTTTCGCTCAGCCGGTAACGAATTGACTGCTGTTCGGCCGGCTCGAACACACTCACGAGCCGCGAAATGGTCTTGATGGCGTCGGTCGTGTGGGCCGTGCTGAACACCAAGTGGCCGGTTTCGGCCGCTTTCATTGCGATATCGATGGTCTCCTGATCGCGCATTTCGCCGAGCATGATGATGTCGGGGTCTTGGCGGAGGGCCGCGCAGAGGGCGCTCGAGAAACTCTCGGTGTCCCCGCCGAGCTCGCGTTGAATGACCACCGACTTGTGGTCTTTGGGGAGGAACTCGATCGGGTCTTCGATCGTGACGATCTTCGCGGAGCGCTACTGATTGAGGAACGATACCATCGCCGCGAGGGTCGATGATTTGCCGCTCCCGGTCACCCCGATAACCAGCATCAGTCCCCGGTCTTCCATCGCAATGTCGCGGACCACGGCCGGGAGGCCGAGTTGCTCGAAGTCAGGAACCGTGACTGGAATGGCTCGAAGCACCAGGGCGATCGGTCCCCGCTGGCTACACAGGTTGACCCGGAACCGTCCCAATCCGGGCTGAGAGTACGAACAGTCGATATCCCGAAGGCCCGCGAGGGTGGCGGCCAGGGTGGCCGGGGTGGCTTTTTCGCGGCCGTGAGGATTTCTGCCGCGATTTCGGCCGTATGTTCGGGCTTGAGGTTCGGCATCCCCGCCACCGAGGCCATTTGACCACGGATCCGGAGCCTAAACGGACCTCCCGCTGAGGCATGGACGTCGGAAGCGTTGAGCTCGGTGGCGCGTTTGAGCACCGCGAAGAACGTGGCGATAATCGGTGGGCGGGTGGTCGCCGGGGCGGTCGGTTCGAGGGTGGTCGTCATGTCAGAGTCTTCCAAGGCAGGAACCGTGCCTTGGCGGGGCTCGGCCTAGCCAGGCTGGTCGATCCCGGCGTCGATCCGAACCCGGCCGGCCTGACGGTTGGCGTCGAAGATCTGATCGTTGCGGCCACTTGGGGGCCGGGGCGACAGGGGATGGTCGAGGTGGAACACCAGACCGCCGAACCGGAGCCGGCGTTTGACGACGCCGGCGTTGATTAACCGCTGGGCCAGATCGTTGTCTTCGCCCCCCCAGCCCTCGAATCGTTCATCGAAGCCGTTGACACGAATCGCGTCGGCACGCCATAACGCCAGATTGTGGCCCTGGACCCCTCGGGTTCGCCAATCGAAAAGCGCTCGGAGCAGGAGTGGTTGCCGAAAGGCCGCGGCCGGCCGAGTTAGGCGGGAGTCCCACCACCCGGGCAACCGGCCGCCCGCGAGAACCTCGGCCGCTTGCTCGGCTGAAAGAAAGGTGCGAGATCCGCGGGCAAAGGCATTGGGCCGGGCGGCCGCCAGAAAATCTCTGACAAAGTGATGGTGGAGGACGCAATCACCGTCCACGTGGATCAGGTAGTCGGCGGAGGCCTTCGCCATGGCGCGATTCCGAATCCTGGCTAACCGAAAGCCTTGATTCTCTTGCCAGACGTGGTGGACGGGGACGGGAAACGCAGTCGATGCTTGGGTGACGACGGCCTTCGTTTCCGGCCCCGAGCCGTCATCGGCGACGATCACTTCGGCCGGCGACGATGATTGCCGGCGAACGCTGGCGAGCACCACGGCCAGCGCTTCCGGCCAATTGTACGTCGCGATGATTAGGGAAACAGTCGGCTTCGGCACGGTGCGAATGTAAGTGAATCGCCGAGCCGGGAGGAGAGGATCGGGCCCGCGGTTGTTGGGATTTGGGGTCCGATCCGAGTAGGTTCTCCCCGCATGCCACCTGCGGGGCGGGGTACCGAACGCCGGCTGATCGCCTTCATGGCGCCGTATTGGGGCCGGTTTGCCCTCTCCACCTCGACCGGCGTGTTGGCGGCCGGCCTCGACGGGTTGACGGTGGTCCTGTTGATCCCCTTGCTCAAGTTGCTCTTCGGTCCTGCCGCCACGTTGACGCCATCCACGACTCAGCTCGAGGCCACGCTGGAGCGGGTGCTGGCGCCGGTGGTCGGTGGCGATCCGACCACGGCGGCGATCCGGATCATCGGGATCCTGGTGCTCGGCCTCATCGTCAAGAATGGCCTCAGTCTGTTCGCCAAGCAGCAAAGCGCCAAGGTGGAAGAGGGCATCGTTCGGGATCTCCGGAACCGTCTCTATCATCACCTGCTCAAACTCGACCTCGGTTTCTTCCAGCGAACCCGGGGCGGTGAGGTTGTCTCGACCCTGATTTCGGACACCGACGCGGCCAAGGCGATCGTGCCGAACCTGCTGGCCGGCGCGCCACAGAACCTCGCGGCGGCGGGCCTGTCGCTCTATTTCCTCTCGCTGATGTCGGGACGGCTGACCCTGGTCATGCTGGTGACCACGCCGATTCTGGTGCTCTTCATCCGGCTCCTGCTGGTGCCGGTGCGCCGGCATAGCCGGGGGTGGGCGGAGCAGCGCGGCGAATTGACCGCTTCGGCCACCGAGCGTCTTGGGGCGCTCCGGCTGATCCGCGTGTATGGGCAAGAGGCCACTGAAGCCGCGGTCTTTGGCGGGCATACCGACCGGTACCGCAAACAGGTGATCCGGGCCCAGCGGTATTTGGCGCTCCCGTCGATGGTGAGCGAAATCTTCGGCGGGTTACTGCTGATCTTGGTCGTGGTTGCCGCGGCCACGCCGGCCATCGTGGGGCAGCCCCTCGGGGCGGCGGTGACTGTCACCTTTCTCGCGACGGCCCTCAAGGTCATGTCGACGATCAAGAGTCTGGCCCAGGTTCCCGGCGCTATCGCCGGGGCGGTGGCGGGGGCCGAGCGGGTGTTCCGGGTGCTCGATCTCCCCGCCACCGATGTCGATAGGCCGGGGGAGCAGCCGGCCTGTTTCGAGCATGAGTTGGTGTTCGACCGGGTGACCTTCCAGTATGGGGACGACGATCCGGTGCTGACCGAGGTGTCGTTTGCCGTGCCGAAGGGCTGGACCGTGGCGATCGTCGGCCCCTCGGGCGCGGGCAAAACCACTCTACTCGATCTGGTGCCCCGGCTCCGTGACCCGGTGGGCGGCGAAATCCGGATGGACGGTACGCCCCTGACGAGGCTGACCCGAACGTCGCTCCGGGCGCTGACCGGCGTCGTCAGCCAGGACACGGTGCTCCTCAACGACACGGTCGCGGCCAATATCGCCTATGGGCGTCCGGGCGCGAGCCAACCGGACATCGAGGCCGCGGCGACGGCCGCGAACGCGGCTGAGTTCATCAGGGGTTTGCCCGAGGGCTACGCCACGGTGTTAGGCGAGCGAGGGACCCGATTATCGGGCGGACAGCGGCAGCGGATCGCCATCGCCAGGGCCCTGCTTCGCGACCCGCCGATTCTGATTCTCGACGAAGCGACGAGCGCGCTCGATTCGGCGTCGGAGCGCTTGGTTCAAGACGCGGTCGACCGGCTGATGCGGGATCGCACCGTTCTGGTCGTGGCGCACCGCCTGGCCACGGTGCGGGATGCCGACCGGATCGTGGTCATGGATCAGGGTCGGGTCGTGGAGGTCGGAACCCACGAGGAACTCTTCGGGGCCGGCGGTCTGTACCGGCGGCTCTACGACCTCCAGTTCCGTGAGACGGCTGTGGCCAGCGGGGACTGACGATGGCGGCTGCCCAAAGGCGATTGGCCCTGATGACGGTCTTTCTGCCCCGTGAAGATCTGTTCTTTCTCGACGATACCACCTCGCCATCGGGTTCGGGCACGTCTTCCTCTACGACAGCCGCGGCAGCCGGTACCTCGACAACGGCAACAGCCTCGAGATCACGGCTCGCAACAAACGGGGCGAGGAGGTCTATCGCCTGCTGGCCCACCTGGATGACGCGGCCGTTGCCCGGGAAGTCGATCGGTTGGTGTTGCCATTCGAACGGGGCGGCCTCGTCACCAGGATTTCGTGGCAACCGCGCGATGCCGAGGGGCGGATTACCTACGGGCAGGCGGCGGCGTTCCTGGATTACGGGCGCCAGTTTCGGCGGGAAAGTGAGTGGACGTCGTTCACCGATCTCGATGAATTCGTCGTGCCGGTCCGGTACCCGGGTATGCCCGAAGTCCTCGACGAGCTTGCCCGGAGGAAGGTCACATATGTACGAATGCCGCAGCGGTGCTTTGCCTCGCGCTTCGACGACAACGGGCAACCCGTTCCAAGGGTCCTGAATATCGCCAAGTGTTCAGACTGGGTGGCGCCCTCGTTCGGCCCCAAGGCCTGGATCAGAAACGACACCCTCCGGACCCGATGGTCCGGACGGTTCGACTCAACCCACTCGCCCGCGGCAAGCGGCCGGACGGGGGATCGGCTTTTGGAGCCCGAATTGCTCCGGTTCAACCACTACAAATTCAATCGGTGGGAGTTGGATTGGGTGGCCACGAACCTCGGGCACCCGCTCATGCTCGATTGCGAAGACCGGGGCATGGAACGGTTTGCACCGGCAATGGCCGGGCTCGACCTCTGCTCAGCTCGGAGACCGCCGCCGAAACCAATATCGGAAGGCCCCGCCCAACTCGGCGACGGTGTGAGGAATAGAACGGATGGCCGATCGAACCCAGGCCCTGAGATAGGCCCGCCGAAGCCGCGGGTCGAGCAGGCATTTGGCGTAGTACGCGCCCCGGCCTCGGCTGTACTGATACCGGAGCCGTCGCTGGGCCGGCTCGGTCAGCCGATCGTGATCGTGCACCACTTTGGGCCGGGGATCGTACGCTCCGCGAAAGCCCGCCGCCGCCAGCCGCGCAATGACCTCGACATCTTCGGCCGGGAAGGCCGTCCCCGCCCCGAACTCCGGGTCGAATCCGCCAATCTGATCGAGCGCCACCCGGCGAATCGCCATGTTGGCGCCCGGAATCAGGCCCGCGGGGACGAACCCTGGCGCGCCGACTTCGACCCGGTACGATCGAGTGACGGCGGCCACGCCCGCGTGGGCCGGTGTGGCGGGCAGGAGTTGCCCGCCGATGAACGAAATGCCTGAGTCGGCGAAGCAGGCGCGAACGGCCGTCGGCAGGTCTTCGGCGGGATAGCAGTCGTCGTCGGTGAACAAGACAATGTTCCCGGTTGCCATCCGCCAGCCGACATTCCTGGCGGCGCCAAGTCCAACCCCGGCGGTTCGGGCCGCCTGAAACCGGCCCCGGAAACCCTCGGCGGCCCGCGCCATGATCTTTGGGGTATGATCGGTCGAGCCATCGTCGACCACGATCATGCCGAGGCCGGGGTCGTCGAAGAGTTTGGCCCAGTGCGCCAGCGTCCGGTCCAGTCCGGCGGCCCGGTCCCGGGTGCAGATCACGACGGCGATCTGGCCTAACGCCAGGTCCATGGGGTCGGCGTCAGTTCGATCGGCGGGTGGCCTGATCCCGCCGCACGGTCAGGCGCTTGCCCTTGACCTTGGTGGCCCGGAGCGCCGCCACCACCGGGTCGATCAGCTCTTCGGCGAGTTCCACCAACGAGAATTTGTCGGTAATCTCGATGGCCCCGATCCGCTTTGCCTCGATCTTGGCCTCATTGACAATGGCCCCGACCAGATCCGCCGGCCGCATGTTGTCCTTCCGCCCCGCCCCCACGTAGATCCGAGCCATCCCGGCTGATTTCTGCCGCCTCGGCTCCCCGCTGGTCTTGTCCCCAGCCGAGTGCCGAGTGCCGAGTGCCGAGTGCCGAGCCTCAGGTATCTCGGTGTCGTCCCCGGCCCCCGCCAGATGGGCCAAATGCACTGCCGCGGCCGCGATGTCCATCACATCGTACTCGCCGGCTAACTGCTCGACGACGACCCGATAGCCATCGAGCTTCCCGGCCACCAGCGCCTCCCGGATCGACGCCCGGGTGATTTCGAGCTTCTTGGCCCGCACATCAAGCACCGTGGGCAGCTGGGCCACGTCGATCTTCTGGCGCGTCAGCTGCTCGATGCTCCGGAGCATCCGGTGCTCTCGTGGTTCGGCGAGCGTGATCGCGACACCCTCACGCCCGGCCCGGCCGGTGCGACCGATTCGGTGGACGTAGGCGGCCGGTGATTCGGGCACGTTGAAATTGACGACGTGGGACAGTTGGTCGATGTCGAGTCCGCGGGCCGCGACGTCGGTGGCGATCAAAAGATCGACCGCGCCGCTCCGAGTCCGTTTCATGACCCGGTCGCGCTGGGCCTGAGTCATGCCGCCATGGAGCTGCTCGGCCCGGTACCCGCGGCCTGCCAGGCTTTCGGTCAGGCTCTCGACTTCGGTCCGGGTCCGGCAGAACACCAGGGCCAGCGTGGGCGATTCGAGATCGAGCACCCGGCCGAGGGCGGCCACCTTGTGGGCGCGGGCCAGGATGTAGGCCGTCTGTCTCACCTTCGGCATCGACCCGGGTGCCGCGACTTCACGGGCTAGGAGAACCCGAAGCGGATCCTTGAGGTGGCGTTCGGCGATTTTCGCGATCCGTGGAGGCATCGTCGCGGAAAAGAGCGCGGTTTGGCGTTCCTTGGGTGCCGCGTCGAGAATGCCCTCGATTTCCTCCGCGAAGCCCATATCGAGCATCTCGTCGCCCTCGTCGAGCACGATGGCGGTCAAGCCGCTCAAGTGGAGCGTGCCGCGTCGCAGGTGATCGAGGGCCCGGCCCGGGGTGGCCACCACGACGTGGACGCCTCGGCGGAGGACGCGGATCTGCTGATCGAACTCCTGGCCGCCATAGATCGGCACCGTCGTGGCATGGATGGCCCGCCCGTAGCGATGAAACGCCTCGGCCACCTGCATCGCGAGCTCGCGGGTTGGCACCAGTACCAGCACCGAGGGATGGCCCGGTTTGGGCGCACCGGCCGGCAACCGCTGCAGCAAGGGGAGTGCGAATGCGGCAGTCTTGCCGGTTCCGGTCGCCGCTTGGCCCAGGACATCCCGCCCGGCCAGCAGGGGCGGAATCGCTTCCCGTTGGATTGGGGTGGGTTCTTCATAGCCGAGCGTGGTCAGGGCCTGGACGAGGGCGGGTGTCAGACCGAGGCTAGCGAACGAGGTTTTCATGAATCCGATCGTTGGGACCGCCGCATCCAGACGAACGCGGGCACCCCGAGGATAACGAGTCCGACCCCCAGGAGGGACTCCTTCGGCTGCTGGGCCAGGGTCACGAGGACGACGCAGAGCGTGGCCAGGACGAAGATGGCGGGGACCCAGGGGTACCCCCAGGTTCGATAGGGGCGCGGGAGGTTAGGCTGGGTCCGCCGGAGCCAGAAGACCGCGGCCCCGGTCGCGATGTGGAACATCAGCGCCGAGAGGGTGGCGTAGGTGAACAGTTGCTGGTAGCTGCCGGACAGCGCCAGGATGCTGGACCAGACGGCGAGCATCACGATGCTGACCGTGGGCGTGAGGTAACGCGGGTGGATCGTGGCCAATTGGCGGAAGAACACGCCGTCTTGGGCCATCGGCAGCGCGATCCTGGAAGCCCCCAACAGCGTCGAAGCGATGCACCCGAAGCACGAGACCAAGACCGTGGCGGCCAACAACCGCCCGGCGCCGGTACCGAGGAGCGCCGAGGCGGCGTCCTCGCCGATTCGGGCGGAGGCACCGATGGCCTGGATCGGGAGGGCCTGCAGGTAGACCCAGTTGACCAGGGCGTAGAGCGTGATCATGCCTAACGTTCCACCGACCATCCCCAGCGGCAAATTGCGTTCGGGGCGCCGAATCTCGCCGGCTGAGAACGTGGCCTGATACCAGCCATCGAAACTCCCGAACACCCACACCATGGCCAGCACGAGGCTCGGGAGCAGATTCCCGGACGGGAGCGGCCCGGTCCAGTCGGGCGAGACCTTGGCGGGAACGACCAGGCCGACAATAATGAAGCCGGCCAAGGCTGCCACCTTGATCCCAGTGATGATCGTCTGGGTCCGGGCGCCTTCCTTGGCGCCGAAGTAGTTGATGGCCGATAAGACCAGGATCGCCGCCACTCCCGCCAGTTGGGCGGTGTTCGGTTCCCAGAGCCAGGGTCCGACCGGGACCGAGGCCAGCACGTGTTTGGACGAGAAGAAGGGAATGAAGACGCCCAGGTATTCTCCGAATGCCACCCCAATGTAGGCGGCCCCGCCCGACTGAATGGCCAAGAGGGAAATCCAGCCGAACAGAAAACTTGGGAGCGGCCCGAACGCCTGCTTGAGATATTGGTACTGCCCCCCGGCCTCGGGATACATCGTGCCGAGTTCGGCATAGGTCAGCGCGCCGGCAACACAAATCAGGCCGCCGACAACCCAGACCACCAGCACGAGGCTCGGATGGGGGACCGCCCGCGGGACGTAGGCGGCGGCCAGGAAGATGGCCGAGCCCATGATGGTACCGGCGGTGACCCCGATGACGTCGGAAAGACCGAGGACACGTGCCAACTTGGGATGGGTGGACGGGGTCGAAGGGGCGGGGATTGTAATTCCTAGGGTTTTGGGTTCGGTTTGAGGATACGACGGTTTTTGGAGGATGGTAAGTCATGATTCGAAGTTTGCACCATGCCACCGCGACGGTCTCGGGCGCCCAGGCCGACCTCGACTTCTATGTCGGGCTGCTCGGCCTTCGTCTGGTCAAGAAGACCGTCAATTTCGACAACCACCACGTTTTTCACTTCTACTACGGGGACGAACGGGGAACACCGGGGACGATCATGACCACGTTTCCCTATGCGGACATGGGGGTCCGGGTGGGCCGGAAAGGCTCGGGGCAAATCACGGCGACTGGGTTTTCGGTCCCGGCCGGCTCGCTCGGCGTGTGGCGGGCGCGGCTCGCCGAGCATCGGGTGGCCGTCACCGGCGAGGGAACCCGGTTCGGGGGGCCGTTCTTGGGCTTCGACGACCCGTCCTCGTTGGCCATCGAGTTGATCGAGTCCGGCGCCGGTGCGCCGGACTAGGGCGTCGGACCCCGCTTGCCCATGTTCGCGAGCGCAAACGAAAAGACATCGGCCCGTTCCTCGATCGTCTTCGAGACCGGTTTGCCGAATCCGTGGCCGGCCTTGGTTTCGATCCGAATGTACGCCGGCCGCCGCCATGCCGTCGCGGCTTGGAGCGCCGCCGCAAACTTGAACGAGTGCCCTGGCACCACCCGGTCGTCGTGATCCGCGGTGGTGACGAGGGTGGCGGGGTAATCCGTCTCCGGCTTCAGATTGTGGAGCGGCGAGTAGGCCTTGAGAACCGGGAAGTGCTTCGGATCGTCGGCTGATCCGTACTCTGAAGCCCAGGCCCACCCGATTGTAAACTTGTGATAGCGGAGCATGTCCATCACACCCACGGCCGGAAATGCCACGGCCGCGAGGTCGGGCCGCTGGGTCATGGTGGCCCCGACCAAGAGCCCCCCGTTCGATCCGCCCTCGATGGCCAGGTAGGCCGAACTGGTGTACCGCTCGGCAAAGAGATACTCGGCGGCCGCCACGAAATCGTCGAAGACGTTTTGCTTCTTCTCGAACATGCCCGCCTCGTGCCACGCCTTGCCGTACTCCCCGCCGCCCCGAAGGTTCGGCTGGGCGTAGACGCCGCCCTTCTCGAGCCAGCCGATCAAGGCCGGATCGAAGGACGGGGTCAGGCTGATGTCGAATCCGCCGTAGGCGTAGAGGATCGTCGGGTTGACCCCGTTCTTTTCGAGATCGCGCCGGTGGGTGATGAACATCGGGACCCGGGTGCCGTCCTTGCTCCGATAGAATACCTGCTCGGTCTGATAACGGACGGGGTCGAACTTGAGCTTCGGCGCCCGGAACACCTCGGACCCACCGGTGCCGACGTCGTACCGGTAGATCGTCCCCGGCGACAGGAACGACGTGAACGCGTAGAACATCTCGGGGCGATCCGGATCACCGCTGATGCCGGTGGCGCTGCCGATGCCAGGCAAGCTCACCTCGCGGACCGGCCGGCCATCCCGTTCGAAGATCCTGACCGACGACTTAGCGTCGGCCAAATAGGTGGCCACCAACCGGCCACCGACTTCGAGAACTGACTCGAGCGCGTGGGGCTGCTCCGGAATCGTCTCCCGGACTGCCTCCGCCCCGGTTTTCCGAGTGTCGATGGTAATCACCCGGCTGCGCGGGGCATCGCGATCGGTCCGGAATTGGAACAGCGGCCCTTGATTCCCGATGAATCCATAGGCGGCGTCGGCCTGATCGAGGAGCCGGGCCACGGTACCGGTCACCTGGGGCCGAATCGGATCGGCCAAGTCGAGGTAATGAATTCGCTGCCTGGTGTCGGTACCGACCCAGACGTTCATCACCAGATACCGGCCATCGTGGGTTACCTGGACGCCGAATCCCCAGTCGGGCTGATCCGGGCGCTCGTAGACCACGACGTCCTCGGCCTGGGTGGTCCCGATCTGGTGGTAGTAGACCTTCATGTCCCGGTTCTGCCCGACCATCGCCGAGCCGGCGGCCGGCTCGGGATACCTCGAGTAGAAGAACCCCTTGCCGTCCCTGGTCCAGGCGCCGCCTGAAAACTTGATCCACCGAAGATGGTCGGACAGGTCGGTGCCGTCGGCAACCCGGCGAACCTTGAATTCCTGCCAATCCGATCCGCTGGCTGCGGTGGCGTAGAGCAGCAGGCTCCCATCGGGGCTTGGCTCCGTCAGCGCGAGCGCCACGGTGCCGTCGTCGGACAGGCGGTTAGGGTCGAGCAACTCACGGGTGGTCCCGGTTCTCGCATCCTGTACATAGAGAACGGCTTGGTTTTGAAGCCCGCTGTTCCGGCTGTAGAAGTACCGGCCGCCACGGTAGTAGGGCACGGAAAACCGCTCGTAGTCGTAGAGCTCGCTCAAGCGGCCCTTGAGGGCGTCGCGACCGGGGAGCGCCCGGAGGTAGTCGAAGGTGACCTGATTCTGGGTGGTGACCCAGGCCAGCGTCTCGGGGGCATCGACGTCCTCGAGCCACCGGTAGGGGTCGGCGACCTTGGTCCCGTGATAGTCACCGACGGTGGCGCCTGCCCGGGTAACCGGGGGGCGCTTGGGCTGGGCAGCAAGCATGGAAGTGAGGCCTAAAAAAAGAAACAGCACCGGACGGATCATGGTTGCCTCCACCTAACGATTGAACCGAATTCGGAGCATCCGGCTGGCGCTGACCTCGAAGCCGTTGATCCGGCCGTCGGCGCCCCGGGTAAAGCGAACGAAGCTCCCATCGGCCTGATAGGCGTCTTTGATCCGGGGTTTCAGCTCGGATTCTCCGACGGCTCGGCCCTTGAGCATGGCCTTGCCCTTCTCGATCCGCACGGTCCAGATGGTTCCGAGCTCGGGGCTCGAATACGACCCGACCAAAGCTTGGAGGTCAGCGCCGGTCGAAGTATAGCCCGCGGTCTTGAGATAAGGACCTTGACTGGTGCCGAGGATCGAGAGGCTGAGGGCGCGGCGTTGGTCGCTGAACTGGAGTTCGACGGCCTGTCCCTGGTAGCTGAATCGATCCTCGCCGAGGGGGGTGAGCGGTAAAGGCCGACCCATGGCATGGGCTACGAGGCGGCCGGAGTCGGCGGTGATCTCGACGACCGACTGGAGCAGGTCGGCGTAGTAGAGCCCGAGATACGGGGCGGGGTCAATCTTGACTACCGGAGCGGCCGCTGGGGCACTGGGAGAGCCGGCGGCAGGAGCGGCGGGGAAGACGCCGGCCAGAATCACATCGGCGACGTCGGTGGCCCGTTTCTGGGTGTTGGCCGTCCCGATGTTGCACGTCACCCCGATCGATACGCCCTGGTCTGGGAATCGCATCAACATGGCGCGGTAGCCGGCCCACGCGCCCCCATGGTGGATCCGCCGGAGGCCCCGGTATTTGTCGACGAACAGACCCCGGGCATAACTCAGACTATCACCATTGTTCAGGGTGCCCCGCTGTTCCATTCGATCGATCAGCGCCTGACCGCCCACTTTGGGATCAGAGAAGTTGGCATCCCACCGGGCCAGGTCGAGGACGGTGGTATTCACCGCGCCATCGCCGGTCTGATCCCAATTCGACATATCGACCGTAAAGCCGCCGTTCGGTCCCGGACCGTAGGCCGTGGCGCGGTTTGGAAGGATGGCGGTGTGGTCGTCCCGGAAGTGGGTCACGGCCATGCCCAACGGCGAGAAAATCCGCTCCTTGGAGAACTCGGTCAGCGTCCGGTTGGTGACCCTCTTCACGATCGTCGAGAGCAGGAAGAATCCGGTATTGCTGTAGTCCCACCGGCTCCCCGGTTCGAAGTTCAACGCTCGTTGGGAAATGATGACGCCGAGCGCGTCGTCGTCGTTGGTGAAGTCTTCGAAGAAGTGTCCTGCCATGAACAACAGCCCGTTGTAATCTCGGAGCCCGCTGGTATGACGGAGCAGGTGATCGATGGTGATCGTCTTGCCATAGCCTGGGAGCTCGGGGACATACTTCCGGACGTCGTCGGCCAGGGACAGCTTGCCTTCGTTGGCGAGGATCACGATGGCGGCGGCGGCGAATTGTTTCGACGTCGACCCGATGTCGAACACCGTGGTCGGGCTGATCGGCACGCCGAGATTCAAGTCGGCCATGCCGTACCCCCTGGCAAACCGGACCCGGCCCCGTTCGTAGACGCCGAGGGCGCAGCCCGGCGTGGTCGTGCCATACTCCTTGAAGACCGCATCGACTTTGGCCGTGTCGAGTTGGATCGGGGTCTGGGCGGCCAAGGCAAAGGGGAGGCTGAGCAGGACGGTAGTGGCGGTCACGATCTTCATGGGCGACTCAGGATAGTGGTGACATTGGGATCGGCAGGGAGCCAATTCAATTGCGGATGAAGTCGCATGGTGACTGTAATGTGACGGGTTTCGCGCGGGTACGCGAGTAGGGGGAGTCGCGCCGCCATCGTGTCACGCTCGCAGTGCGAGCCAATTACTCGAATCGGGGTCACGATGGTCGACAGGTGACACACTGTCTGACGAAGTAGGCAGCCAAGGCAATGATACCAATGACCAAGTAGTGCGATGGATGTGATTCGTTAGGTGACCGGCGCGACTTCCTGCGGCAAGCGGCGGGATGGGCGGCCGCGGTTGCAGCCGCCCTGGCGATTCCAGGACGGGCGGCGGTGGCGCTCCCGATCGGGGTGGCCATCGGCCGGCGGAATGAGGGGGGCGGTGGGGTCAACTACGCCCTCCCGCCCGCCGACGGGATCCTGATCGACAAGCCCAACGAGGTCATCGTGGCCCGGCATCAAGGGTCGGTGTACGCCTTCGCCCTGTCGTGTCCCCATCAGAACACGGTCCTCAGATGGTTGGCCGACGAAGGCCGGTTTCAGTGTCCGAAACACAAGTCGCGCTATCAACCTGACGGCACCTTCATTTCCGGGCGGGCCACCCGAAACATGGACCGCCTGCTGATCCGGCGCGACGGGGCCACGGTCGTCGTCGACGTGGATCACGTCTTCGAAAGCGACAAAGACCCGGCGGCCTGGTCGGCGGCTGTCGTCAAGGTTCAGGACTCGGCACTCGGCACCGGTTGGGAGTGGCGGGTTGGGGCGCGGTGGGCTAACCTGAGGGCCTCACGACCATCCGGCGAGGTCTCGATGCGTGGCTTTTCCCTCCTGTTCGTCACTTTGTTCCCTTGGTCCGTGGCGGCGCAGGTCCGGCCGGCGGATACCCTGTTCCAGGTTGAGCGATACCTCGATTACGAGACGGTGCAGTCGCCTCGGATCTCGCCGGACGGCAACGTCGTGGTGTTTGGGCGGCGAGCGGTTGACAAGATGAAAGACAGCTGGGAAACCAGCTTGTGGATCATGAACGCCGATGGGTCGAACCTTCGGTTCCTCCTCAAAGGTGCCGACCCGGTGTGGTCGGCTGATGGAACCCGGATCGCGTTTCTTGCCCCGGGCGAGCCGGGCGGGAATCAGATCTTCGTCCGCTACATGGATGCCGAAGGGGCGGTGTCGCAGGTAACGCGAGTGGAGCAGACGCCGTCCGATATCCGCTGGGCGCCGGACGGGCGCTCGATCGGCTTTGCGATGGTGGTACCCTCGGCGCCCGACTGGAACGTCCGGCTTCCAGCCCCGCCGGCCGGTGCGACCTGGACGCGGGCTCCGCGGGTGGTCGACAAACTCCATTCGCGGGCCGATGGGCGCGGGTGGCTGGTCAACGGGTACACCCATCTCTTCGTGGTGCCTTCCACTGGCGGGACGCCCCGCCAGGTCACGACCGGAACTTGGAATGTGGGTGCTCGGGGTATTGGACTGCCCGGGTCGGTGGGCTGGGACTGGATGCCCGACGGCCGGAGTCTCGTGGTCGATGGCAACGACGATCCCGATGCCGACCGGCAGCGCCAGGTCTCCAACATCTACGCGGTTGATCTCGAGACCCTCACGCGTCGCCGGCTCACCCCGTCGAAAGGCAATTGGACCAATCCCATTGTCTCGCCCGACGGCAAGGTGATTGCCTTCCTCGGTTTCTCGTTTACCAAGCAGACCTATCGGGTGTCTGATCTGTACACGATGCCCGCCACCGGCGGCGCGGCCACGCTTCGAAGTCAGGGCTTTGACCGAACGCCCTCGCAGTTGGTATGGGCGCTGGACAACAGCGGGCTCTATTTCGTCGCCGACGATCGGGGGGTCTCGAATCTCTACCTCGCGCCGACCAGCGGTCCGATCCGGCCGCTGACCACCGGGATTCATATGTTGACCGCGCCCTCGGTCTCGAAGAAAGGCACGGCGGTGGTGGTTCGGACCCATTTCTACGCCCCACCTGACGTCGTGAAGATCGATCTCAAGAAGCCGTCGCAGTTGGTTCCACTGACCCAGATGAATGCCGATCTCCTTGGCGGAGCCAAGCTCGGCGAGGTCGAAGAGATCTGGTACCGGTCGGCGGACGGAACCCGGGTCCAGGGGTGGATCGTCAAGCCGCCGTCCTTCACCCCGGACCGAAAGTGGCCGTTGATCCTCGAGATTCACGGCGGCCCTCACGGGATGTACAACGTCGGGTTCAATCCGATGTACCAGAACTTCGCCGCCAACGGGTTCGTCACGTTGTACACCAACCCCCGAGGCAGCACCGGCTACGGCACCGACTTCGGCAATGCGATCGACCAGGCGTACCCGAGTGTCGACTACGACGATCTCATGGCCGGCGTCGACAGTGTCATCGGCCGGGGCTATGTGGACGAAAAGCAGATGTACGTGACGGGGTGCAGCGGTGGCGGGGTGTTGTCGAGTTGGGTCATTGCCCATACCAACCGGTTCGCGGCCGCGGCCGTCCGCTGCCCGGTTACCAACTGGATGAGTTTTGCCGGCACCAGCGACATCCCGCTTTTCGGCTTCAACTGGTTCGACAAGCCCTATTGGGAAGACCCCAAGCCGTGGCTCGAGCACAGTACGATCTTCCACGTCGGCAAAGTCAAAACCCCGACCTTGCTGATGACCGGCGAGCTCGACCTTCGGACCCCGATGGGCCAGACGGAGGAATACTTCGCCGCCTTGAAAGTGTTAGGCGTACCGACGGCGATGGTGCGGTTCGAGGGCGAGTACCACGGGACCGGTTCCAAACCCTCGAACTGGATGCGGACTCAAGTGTACATGATGGAGTGGTTCCGCCGGTACGGCACCAACGGAACCATTCCGTGATGCCCTAGCGGCGGTAGCGCTCAACGTACTGGAGGTCTTCGTCGTCGGTCCGGATCACATAGACCGTGCCTTTCCCGAAGCCGATGACCGTGCTCTTCGCGTTGAGGTTGACCTTCCGGACCAGTTTGCCGGTCTTGTCGAACACATCGTAGGATGGGACCGGGTCGCTGGCCGGCCGAGTTCGGGCCACCCACACCTCGCCTTCGGGGGCCACGAGGACGGCGTTGTTTCCGGTAAATGGCGGCTTGGTGTCCTCGAACTCGGGGTCGGGCAGATTGGATGTTGCCGCCGCCCGCCCAGGCCCGCCGCCGAATTGGACCATCATCGGGCGGTTCCGCTTCCGGGCTTCAATGACATCCTTCTTGTCCTGCTCGGTGACCAAGAGAACCGTGTAGGGCTGCGGTTGGCCAAGCTTGGCCGTTCCGGCGTTGGCCCCGTACCAGAGGACCTGATAGGGGCTCGGTTGGACTCGGGCAATCGCGCCGTCGCCCGCCACCCCCCAAGCTTCCTGCGGCGTAAAGACTTTGCCGCCCCCGAGCCGGATTGAGACTCGTCCGCCCCCGCCCGAGGCGTTGACGTTCCCCTTCGGAGGGATCAGCCACGCGACGGTGTCGATCTTGGCCGCCACGCCCTCGGCGGCGTCCCATCGAAGGATCGCGAGCGAGTCGGGCGCCTTCGCGTCCGGGTTGCCGATGTTGAACGGCGGTGCCTGGAAATAGACTCGGCCGGCTTGGTCGGAGGTGGTGCCACCGAACCCAATGGCCATCCCGCCCGGCCCGCCGCCGGTGCCGGGAAGGGCCACGGTTTTGGTTGGTTTGCCGGTCGGATCCAGGACCAAGAACCGCCGGCCCAGCAGGTCGTTGATCCAGGTCTCACCGTTGGGCATTGCCAGCAGTCCGGCCGGGAGTGCGTACTCCCCGGGACCCTGGCCCTCGCGCCCGATCTTGGTGGCTTGGCCAGTGGCGAAGTCGAGCATCTGGACGGTTTTGTCCTGCAGGTCCGCGATGATCAGTTTGCCGTTGGGCAATTCCCGAACACTGGCAACGCGGGTGTAGGGATCGGGGAAGGCCGCGTCGGGTTTCGTCAGAGTAACGGGGGCTTGGGCCAAGGCGCCGGATGTGATGAATGCGGTCGCGAGCAGTAGAGCATAAGGTGTTTGCACTGAATGACTCCAGGAGATGGTCCACGGGGTGCCATGGAGATGCCCGCCTCCGTGTTTCGGTCGCACGGAGAACCTGATCTCGGGCCGCGCGGGGCTAGTTCGGCGTCCGATACTGTTCAAGGTACATCAGGTCATCGTCGTCTTTCCGGGCGACGTACACGGTCCGCTTCCCAAACCCTACCACGGCTGCCTGAGGCGCCAAGGTCACCCGTCCGAGGACCCGGCCCCGGCGGCCGCCAGACCTTGCTTGAAGGCCGAGCGGACGACCGAAACCCGCGGTGTCGAGTTGCGGCTGACCCACCGTCCACCGGAGGACGGCCACCGAATCGGCGCCGTCCATGGCCGCAGGGTTGATCGACTCGAAATACAACCGGCCCTGGGCGTCAGCGGCCGGCATGAGCATCATCGGGATGCTCTTGGGGCCCACGAGGGACGCGAACGTAACCGGTCTGCGGACCGCCCCCTCGGGGCCAAGTTCCAAGAACCGCTGGTTCATCGGATCGTAAACGAACGTCCGTTCCCCCGGCATCGGGACTAACCCGACCGGCATCGCGTATTCACCCGGTCCGCTCCCGTTCCGGCCGATCGTCGTGACCGTGCCGGTGGTGAAATCCGCGATCTGGACCAGTTTTTCCTTGGCATCGACGACCACGACCCGGCCGTTTCGAAGTTCCCGCACCGAGGTGATCTGGGAAAACGGTTCGGCGAGGTTTCGGTCCGGCTTGGTCAGGGTCACGGGCGTCTGGAAGGCGACAACCGCAAGGAGGAGCTGGTTCATGGCGGAAAGATGGCAACGCCGGGCTATGTTGTGCCAATGCGGCCCGATCTCCGTTCCGTTGCCGGGACTCCGACGACCCGGTTTGCCCCGAGTCCGACCGGGCCCCTCCACATCGGACACGTCGCCAACGCCGTCTGGACCTGGGGCGTGGCGGCATCCACTGGCGGCCGCGTCGTGCTTCGGCTCGAGGATCACGATCGGGGCCGGTGCCGGCCCGAGTACGAGGCGGCGATTCTTCGCGACCTTGAGTGGCTCGGCCTCGAGCCCGACGAGGTGTCGGCACGGTCGCTCCGCGCGGGACCGTCGCCCTACCGGCAAAGCGACAACCCGGAGCGGTATCAAGAAGCCCTCGACCGAATCAGCCGGACAGCTTCAGTGTTCCATTGCGACTGCTCCCGAAAAACCATCGCGGAAACGTTAGGCGCGGACGGGTTCGGTGACGGCGAGGAACTCCGCTATCCCGGCACCTGCCGTGCCAAGGGCCTCGGCCCCGGCCCCGGACGCGGCGTGCGAGTGCTGGTGCCGGACCAGGAGGTGATCTGGCAGGATCTGAGCTTGGGCCGGATTGCGCAGCGGCCGTCCCACCAGTGCGGCGATTTCCTGCTCAAAGACCCGCACGGCAACTGGACCTATCAATTTGCCGTGGTGGTCGATGACCTGGAGCACGGGATCGACCTCGTCATTCGGGGCGACGATCTCCTGGCCTCCACCGGGCGCCAAATCATGCTGGCGGCGTGGCTCGGCCGCCCGGTCCCACCGGCGTTTCTGCACCATCGGCTGATTCGGGATGATGCCGGCGCCAAGTTGAGCAAACGCGACGGCGCGCCCGCGCTGGCCACGCTGCGGGCCGCGGGGCAGTCGGCGGAGGCGGTGCTTGGGATGGCGGCTCAGTTGACCGGGCTTCAAGAAACCCCGGCCCCGATCGGAGCGCGGGCACTCGGCCGTCTGTTCCGTTAGGCGCCTGCCTCGGTCAGCCGGTCGAGGGTGCGAAGCTCCGGCCACGCCATCCCAACCGCCGTCACCACGCCGATCACCCCGACACCGCCCGCCACCACGGCTCCCACTGGCCCGATCCAGCTCGCCAGCATCCCGGATTCGGCTTCGCCGAGTTCATTCGACATCCCGATGAACAGGCTGTTGACCGCCGAGACCCGCCCTCGCAACTCATCGGGCGTGTGGAGTTGGGTCAGGGCCAGCCGGATGATCACGCTGATCGCGTCGAATCCCCCGGCCAGGAACAGCATCGCGATCGAGAGGAGATAGTTCTGCGACAGGCCGAAGACGATGATGGCGACCCCGAACCCCGCCACCGAGGCCAGCAACGTCCGCCCGGCCCGCTTGAACGGAGGCTGGTGAGCGAGTCTGACCGAGACCAACACGGCCCCGAACGACTGGGCGGCCCGAAGCCAGCCGAGCCCGACGGGTCCGACCAGGAGAATCTCCTTGGCGAACACCGGAAGGAGCGCGATGACCCCGCCGAGCAGTACGGCGAACAGATCGAGCGACATGGCCGCCAGCAACATCGGCGAACGGCGGACGAAGCGGACCCCTTCGAGGAACCCCCGTCCCGAGACCCGGGGGCCGCCGGGCGCCCGGGCCGGAATCTCGATTTGGGTCACCAGCGCCATGAAGACCAACGCGGCGCCCGCGCACAGGGCGTAGACCGCGCCGGGCCCGGCCCAGTGAATGATGAAGCCGCCCAGGGCCGGTCCGATCATGTCGGCGCCCTGCCAGCCCCCGCTGTTCCACGCCACTGCGTTCTGGAACGCGCCTAACGGCACCAAGTTCGGCATGATGGCTTGTTTGGCGGGAAGCTGGAAGGTCCGCCCCGCTCCATACAGCACCAGCAGCCCGTAGTACACCTCGATCGGCGCCTCGGCCCGCGATGCCAGCCACAGCCCCAATGCCGCGAGCCCGATCGCGGCCTCCGCCAGGATCAAGAGCCGGCGGCGATCGGACGAATCGGCCAATTGCCCGGCGGGCAAGATCAAGATGATCAACGGCAGAACCTGCGCCAGGCCGACCATGCCGAGTGCCCAGGCCGAACGGGTTCGTTCGTAGATCTCCCAACCGATCGTCACCGCCATCATCCCCTGGCCGAGCACCGCTAAGACGTGGCCCGCGACGAACCGGCGGAAGGCCGGGTACCGAAGCGCTTGGTAGGGGTCGTGACTCATCAGCCGGCCTTCGGGTACAGCGCGTGATACATCGCGGTGTTCCGGAGGACTTTCTTGACGTAGTCCCGGGTTTCGGCAAACGGGATCCGCTCGACGAACACCTCAGGGTCCTGGTCGACCCCGCGAATCGACTGCCACCGCCTGACGCGATCGAGGCCGGCGTTGTAGGCCGCGAGCGCCCGCTCGGTCCAACCAAGGCGCTCCAGTGCATCGGCTAGGTGATCGATGCCGAAGTCGAGGTTTACGTCGGGCTGGTACAGAAGGACCGGGTCCCACTCGGGGAGGGCGGCTTGACGGGCCAGTTCGGCCCCGACCGACGGCACCACTTGCATCAGACCACGGGCATCGGCCACCGACCGAGCCTCCGGATCAAAGAGCGATTCCTGGCGAATGACGCCGGCGGCCAGCATCGGGTCGAGCCCGGCCTGCAACGCCTCGCTGCGGAGCAGCCGTTCGTACGGGAGCGGATAGAGGAGTCGGGCCACCGCTCGGCCGAGGCTCGCGCCCCGCTCGATGGCCCGCTCCGCCATTCGCATGGCCCGGGCATGCCATTCGGCGGCGGCGAGCGCCGTGGCCGTCGTCATCAACGGCCCTGGCTCGCCACCGGCAGCGGCCACGTAGGCGTCGAGTTCGAAGCGGGCCTCCACCTTGAGCCCCAATCGGCGAAGCAGGGCAACTCGGGCCAGGGCGTCTGGCTCGGCAACCGACTCGGTTGCCAAGTCCGGTTCGAAGCGCCGGAAGTCGGTGCCTAACCGCGCCGCCGCCCGCCACGCGTAGTAGCTGTCCCGTCCCCGCGAGGCCACCTGCCGCCACCGTTCGGCGGCGGCCGCCGTGTCGCCGCCGGCCACAAAGGCCCGCCCGGCCCAATAGAGCGAGCCGAGTGCCTCCGGGTTCGCCGGCGTCGCCGCGATCCGGTCAAACTCGGTGGTGGCGATACCGAAATCGCCATTCAGATAGGCGATCATCGCCGCTTGAAAAGCGCCGCGCCGCCCGAATGCCGTGCCGGGATACCGGGTCCCGGCCTCTCGGAAATAGATTCGCGCCGAGTCGTCGAGGCCCCGATCGGCCAGGAGATCGGCCGCGAGGAAGAGCGCCGATGCCGCGGGCTCCGAATCCTCCGGGAAGACCACCCACACCCGTTCGAGGGCCCGGACCACCGAGCCGGGCTGGCCGGTGCGCACCATCATCCGGGCCCGCTGATAGGCCGCGTCGCCCTGAAGGTCCTTGCTGGTCACGCCGTCGAAGAGCGCCACTGCCTCCGGGCCGCGGTTGAGGCGGGCGAGCACGGTGGCGTAGGTGAAGCGATCCCGGTCGGTCCACAGGGTCCGGCCGGCGTCAAATCCCAGGGCGGCCCGCTCGAGGCGGTTGATCTGCGCCGCCCGGCGGGCGATCCGAAGCTCCTCGGCCGGCGTCTTGGACACGAATTCCCGGTCAAAGAGATCGAGGGCGTCCGAGGCATCGGCGGGCGAGGAGTCTCCGCCGAGTCCCTCGACCAACTCACGGCGGCCGGCCGCTCGGGCCGCGAGGTCGCCCCCGGACAGCTGGAGTCGGACGGCGGCCAAACGGGCCCCGAGGTCGGCGTACTGATTCGCGGCCCCCGACCAATCGCCGGCTCGGCTTCGGGCCAGGGCTTCGGTCCATCGAATTCGCCCTCGAGGGGCTGGTCCGGTCAGTGATCCCAACAGCACGCTTCGGCCGGCCGAATCGGTCGTGACGCCCGCGGCGCGGAGCAGCAGCCAGTCCTTGAGCGTCGGGAGTTCAGCGGCGGCGGCCCGATAGACGGCCGCGGCGGAATCGAGCTGGTCAAGGCGGTCGAGGGCCCGGGCCTGGGTCAGGAGGCGTTCACCGCGGTCGCCGGGCCCCGCGAGCGCGACCGCCCGTTCGCTTTGGATCAGCGCCGCGGCGGCGCGCCCTCGCTCGATTAGCGCTCGGCCCAGCAGGGCCCGGCCGGTGCCGCGCTCGAGTTGGTCGAGCCAGGGCTCGCCTTCGAGCAGCCGTTCAACCGTTTCCCAACCCTCCCAGCCGGCGGCGGCTCGGGCGGCTGCCAGCTTGACGGCCGGTTTGGAGGCCGCCTTGGTGAGGGGCGCGAGCATCCGGGTGGCTTGCCAGGGCCGGCCGAGGTCGGTGGCGCGAGTGGCCGCCGCCAGGATGGAGTCGGTGAAGCCGGTCTGGTCGCGCCCGGCTTGGGCGGACAGGGCAAGGAGAGTAGCAATGAAAAGCCGCACCCCGTCAATCTAAGGGCGCGGCTCGATTCTGAGGGGTCCAGCGGCCGACGTTAGGCCGCCTGGGGTTTCGCTTTGGGCCTCGGTACCGGCTGGCGCCGGAGGAACACCGTACCGTTGCTCGGTCCCGGAGGCCGGGTGGTGCGCGGGAGGATCACCCGCCCGACCGACTTGCCGTGACTGTCGAACACTTCGTAGCCTTCGAATCGGTCGCGTCGCTTGGTATCCGCCATGGTCCCTGTCCGTGTGGTCGTTCGCATTCTTTGATGCGGCAGCTCCGGAAAGGGTTGCATTCTTCGGCACTCGGCACTCGGCGCTCGACTGGGGGCTCTACTTTCGGCAATCGGAGACATCGACGCTGCCGATCTCGGGCACTAAGTCGGCCCGGGGCACGACCACCCAGCGGCCGCGGCGGAGGGCCAACTCCATGACTGAGACGTCGTCGCCGACCCAGGCCGGCGCGTTGTCGTCGCCGCGGTTCTCTTTAAACAGCGCATAGGTGGTGGAGTCGCCATCGGCCACGACGCCGATCAAGCGGCGGCGGGGCAGGGGGATGTCGTTCAAGTCCGTGGGGGCGGGACATCCGGCTTGCTCGTATTGCATCCGGACCTGCCAGCGGGGGTCGCGGCTTTCGAGCCAGCGGGCCGCGGCCTCATCCGACGTCAGGGCCCGGAGGGCCGTGGCCGAGGCGACCCGGGCAAATTCGTAGGGAGTCGGATCGGCAAACCGGCGCTGCTGCTCCCGCATCATCCGAATCTGATACTCGGCCGCCTCGCGGGGCATGTCGGGATTCCGCCGGAGCAGCTCCTCGACGCTGGGCTGCGGCCCTTCCTTGGGTTGGCGGCGGGCGCGGGTGATGAAATCCCGCCGAAAGCGATCGAACGAATCGAGGTCGAGGAAGCGTGCCGTTTCGGTCCAGAGCCTGGCGTTCCAGGCTTGGAGGAAACCGGTGGCGGCTTCGCGCGGCGAGGACTGGCCGGCGGCCGGGACGGGGGACAGGGCAACGAACGCGATCGACACGGCGGTGACCAACAGACGACCGTTCATGGTAACGGTACTCCTTCAAGGTCCCGCGACTCCGACGAAGCCAAAGGTAACTAAATTGGGGCGGCTTTTCCGACTTCCGACCGAACGAGGCGTCCATGCGCGCAATGGTGACCGTGGCCCACGGGGACCGTTCCCAGTTAGTGCTCCGATCCGACTATCCCGATCCGGTACCGGGTCCTGATGAGGTGGTCCTCCGAGTGGCGGCCACCGCCATCAACTACCACGACGTCTTTACCCGCCGGGGAATGCCCGGGATCAAAATTCCGCTCCCAGTCATCGTCGGATCGGACATTGCCGGGGTTGTGGTTGGCGTGGGCTCGGGCGTCCCGGGCTGGAAGCCGGACGACCGGGTGCTGGTCGACCCGGTCATCCGCGATGGCAAGCACTTCGGCATGATCGGCGAGGTGTTGGACGGCGGCCGGGCCGAATACGTGAAGGTCCCGGCGAGCACCCTGATTCCGGTGCCCAACGAGGTGAGTCTCGAGCACGCAGCGTCGTTGCCGTTGGCTTACGGTACCGCCTATCGGATGATGATCACCCGGGGCCGGGTCCAGGCCGGCGAGCGGGTCCTGGTGCTCGGCGCGAGCGGTGGGGTTGGCGTGGCGTGTGTCCAGTTGGCCAAGCAACTCGGCGCCGAGGTCATGGCGTGCGCCAGTTCCGCTTCGAAGCTCGACCGATTGAAGACGCTCGGCGCCGATCACGGGGTCAACTATAGCGAAACCAAGTTCGTCGACCGGGTTCGGGAGGTGTACGGCAAACCTCGGATTACCGGGGGCGGTGGTGTCGATGTGGTGGTCAACTTCACGGGTGGCGATACCTGGCTTGAAACTCAGAAGTGCACCCGGGTCGGCGGCCGGATCCTCACCTGCGGAGCCACCGCCGGGTTCAATCTGGTTACCGACGCCAGGTATCTGTGGACCTACGAGCAGGAAATGATCGGTTCGAACGGCTGGACCGCCGCCGACCTGGTCGAGCTGATGAATCTGATCCGCACGGGGCAGCTCATCCCCGCCATCGACAAGGTGCTCACGCTCGAGGAAACCGCCGAGGGCGAGCGAATGCTTGAAGACCGCGAAGTCTTCGGCAAGATTCTGATCAAGCCATGATCGACCGCACCAACCTCGGCGACATCCTCCCCCGGGAGACCCCGGAGCACCCGCTCTTCATCGACCTCCGGATCCCCGGTCAGCCGAGAGTTTGGAGGACCGACGAGTTTGACCGCGCCGTCGACGCCGTCGCCCATGGCCTGGTGCGCCGGGGCTTCGCACCTGGGGCCCGGATCGGTATTCTGGCCGCGAACCGGGCCGAGTTCATGATCGCCTATTTCGGCACGATGCGGGCCGGCATGGTCAGTGTCCCGATCAACTTCAAGCTGCCGAAGGACACGATCGAATACATTGTCCAAGACGCCGCCCTCGCCGCCACCTTCGTCGACGCCGAGCGCCGGCCCCTGGTTCCCGCCCGCTGCCCGACCCTCGACCTCGACCACCTCGACACCGCCCCGCCGCCGAGCGCCGAGCGCCGAGCACCGAGTGCCGAGCTCTCAAAAATCCTCTACACCTCGGGATCCACCGGTCGCCCGAAGGGGGTGCCGCTCCCGCACGCGGGTCAGATCTGGTCGGTGGCAAAGTACTTCGAGGGGACTGAGCACGGCCGCGCCGAAATTACCCTGGTGGTGGCGCCGACCTACCACAAGAACGGCCTCTTCTTTTCGATGATGGCGTTGGCCAACCAGATGACGGTCCTGTCGCTCCCGAAGTTCGACGCCCGGAGTTTTCTTGAAACTGTCGCCAAGTACCGTTGCACGCTGCTGACCGGCATCCCGACGATGTTCGCGCTGATTGCCCGGGAACATGACCTGATCGCGTCGCTCGATTTTTCGTCGGTCCGCTTGGTGACCATCGGGTCGGCGCCGTTGACCGATGCCTTGGTGGCCCGGGTCAACTCGATCTTCCCGAACGCCGAAGTTCGGAACGGCTACGGAACGACCGAGGCTGGCCCGATCGCATTCGGCCCGCACCCCAAGGGGCTGCCGCGGCCCTCCTTGGCTCTTGGCTATCCCTTTGCCGAGATCGAGTGGCGGCTGGTCGACGGACCGTCACGCAGCGAGGGCGTGCTCGAACTGAAGACCCCGGCGCTAATGCCTGGGTATCTCAATCTGCCGGAGGCCACCGCAGAAAAACTCCGGGACGGATGGTACTCAACCGGCGATGTCATGCGTCACGACGCCGAGGGGTTTTTCTACTTCGTGAGCCGGGCCGACGACATGTTCATCTGCGGCGGCGAAAATATCTTTCCAGGCGAAGTGGAGAAACTGCTGGAACGGCATCCGGCGGTGGCCCAAGCGTCAGTGGTGCCGGTTCCGGACGAAATCAAAGGGCAAATTCCGGTGGCGTTCGTCGTCAAGACGCCGGGCACCGCGCCGACGGAGGCCGAACTCAAGGCCTTTACCCTCGAATTCGGGCCGGCCTTCGCTCATCCGAGGTTCGTGGTTTTCGTCGAACTGATTCCGGTGGCTGGAACCCACAAAGTCGACCGGCGCGTGCTGGTCGAACGGGCCACCACCGAGGCCAGGTTGCGCGGCCGGGTCTGATCGTTTGCGCCGTCGCGCCGGACGCGGTAACCTACCCGGGTTCGGCCCCACTTCTGCAGGAGGTGCCCCATGGTTCGTCGCTTGATCGCGGTGCTCTCGTTCGTTGCGTTCGCTGGACTCACGTCGGCGGCGGCGCAGACCAAAGAGCGGCTCAAGCTCGCCGACTATCTCGACTTCGAGGATGCCCAAGATCCCCGGGCCTCGCCTGACGGGAAGCAGGTGATCTACACCCGCCGCACGATCGATAAGATCAACGATCGGTGGGACAATGCCCTCTGGATCGTCAACGCCGACGGGACCAAGCACCGGTTTCTGCTCAAGGGCGGGAACGCCCGGTGGTCGCCGGACGGGACCCGGATTGCCTTCGTGGCCGACGGCCAGCCGACCGGGTCGCAAATCCACGTCCGGTGGATGGACGCCGAGGGTGCCATCACGCAGATCACCCGGGTGCCAGAGGCCCCGACCGATGTCGAGTGGTCGCCGGATGGGAAGAGCTTGGTGTTCCGGATGATGGTGCCGATGAAGGAGGCCTGGAAGGTGGCCGACATGCCGGCCCCCCCAGCCGGGGCGAAGTGGACCGAGGCCCCCTACGTCGTCGAGAAGCTCAATTATCGCCGTGACCGTGAGGGATTCAGCGATCTCGGTTTTCAGCAGATCTTCGTGGTTACCTCGGACGGCGGTACGGCGCGGCAGCTAACTGAAGGGCCCTACAATCATGGAGCTCCCGAGTGGGCGCCCGATGGCCGGTCGCTGGTGTTTGCCGGGCTCCGGTCCAACGAGGCGGACTGGCAGTGGCGCGAAAGCGAGATCTACCGGCTCGACCTGGCCAGCACAGCCGTGACGCAATTGACCCGGCGGGCGGGCCCGGACGGGCAGCCGGCCATTTCACCGGACGGGCGGTTGATTGCCTACACCGGCTATGACATGACGACCGACACCTGGGTCGACTCCAAGCTGTACCTGATGAACGCCGACGGGTCGGGCTCCCGGCTGCTGACGTCGAGCCTCGATCGGTCGCCGCAAGGGCTGATGTGGGCGGCCGACGGCAGCGGGATCTATTTCTCGGTCGAGGACAAGGGCTCCCGGAATCTGATGTTCGTGCCGGTGTCGGGCGAGCCGGTCCGGGCCATTACCAAAGGCGAGCATCTGCTGGCGGTAACCGGGATCGACAAGCTGGGGAATGCGGTGGCAATTGCGACGGCCTGGAACCGTCCCAACGACGTGGTGGCGTTCAATGTGGCCCGGCCCCAGCAAATGACCCAGCTCACCTCGGTCAATGAAGACCTCCTCGGCACCAAGGACCTCGCGTCCATCGAGGAGATCTGGTACCCGTCGGTCGATGGGACCCGGATCCAGGGGTGGATCGTCAAACCCCCGGCGTTCGACAAGAGCCGAAAATACCCGCTGATGTTGTCGATTCACGGCGGCCCGCATTCGATGTACGGGGTCGGGTTCAACTTTGGCTGGCAGGAGCATGCCGCCAACGGGTATGTGGTGCTGTTCACCAATCCCCGCGGGTCCACCGGCTATGGCAGCGCCTTTGGTAACGCGATCAAGAACGCCTATCCGGGCAAGGACTTCGATGACCTGATGGCGGGCGTCGATAGCGTCATCAACCGGGGCTATGTCGATTCCAAGAACCTGTTCGTCTATGGCTGCAGCGGCGGCGGCGTGTTGACGTCCTGGATCGTCGGGCACACCGACCGGTTCGCCGCTGCCTCGGCGAACTGTCCGGTGACCAATTGGCTGAGCTTCGTCGGCACCACGGACGGGGCGTCCTGGTACTACAACTTTGCCAAATTGCCCTGGGAAGATCCGAGTGAGCATCTCCGGCGGTCGCCGTTGATGTACATCGGCAACGTCAAGACGCCGACGATGCTGATGACCGGGGTGAAAGACCTCCGAACCCCGATGCCGCAGACCGAAGAATTTTACAGCGGGCTCAAGCTCCGGAAAGTGCCGACCGCAATGGTCCGGTTCAACGAGGAGTGGCATGGCACCAGCAGCAAGCCGTCGAACTTCCTCCGCACCCAGGCGTATCTCCGGCATTGGTTCAACCGGTTCGCGACCCGGCCGGCGGCTACGGACTGACCTTTGCCGCCCGGCGGCGCTTGACCAAAAAGGGCAGGACGAACAAATAGATCCCGGTGAGCCACATCCCGAACATCACGGTGGCCACCGGGAGGAAGACGCCGAATTTCACGGCCGGTCCGAAGAACGACCCGTCGTGCAGCGACTCGATGAGATCCGACCGGCGGTGGGCCGAATGCAGGACCGCGCCGGTCGCGGCGTCGATTTGGAGCTCCCAATCGGAAGCGGATGTCACTTTCACCAGCCCTTTGTCGGGCCGGACGTCGATCCGTTTCACCTCGCGCCACGACCGGACCTGGGCCTCGTCCACCCGGCTGGCAATGACCAAAATGTCGGCCAGGGCCAACGCCGGTTCGGTGCCGCCGCCGCGTTGCTCGGTCGGCTGGATCCAGGCGATTTGCTTCTTGAGTTGGAGCAGCAGCCCGGTGGCGATGACCACCAGGAACGGTAAGGCCACGATGATCGAGGCCCAGTAGTGCACTTTTCGATTGAGGGCGTTGAAAGTCATGGCTCTAACCTAACAACGGTCAGGGCTTCACTTCGAGTCCAAAGAGGACCGGCCGGCCGGCCGGCAGATTGCCGTTGTGGCGCTCGAACCGGGTCGAGTTCGTCAGGTTGTCGATGTTGAGATAGGTCGTGAGTTGACGATTCACGTCGAACGCCACGCTGAGATACGGTTTCACGAAGCCGGGATACTGCAGCAGGTAGTCGCGGCGGCTTGGCTTGGCCGGCGATTGGTTGGCCGCCACCATGGCGATTTCGGTCCAGTTGTATCCGGTCCACGATCCGATGTAGTTGGCGCCAACGCCGATTTGGAAATTGCGGCCCAAATTTAGGTCAACCGGGCCGAGCCGGAGGCCTTCGGGATTTCGGGCAGTTGGTCGCCCTTCCAGAGCGGGCCGGCATATCGCTGGCCGATCTGTTCCACCCGGCTGCTGGTGGTGTAGAGGAGCCCGTCGAGGCCCACTCGGCCGAATCGGAGTCCGGCCTCGAGTTCGACGCCTTTGTTTCGGATGGCGCCGATGTTCTGGAATTGATAGGTCGGCGAGACCCCGGTGACCGGCTGGAGATACCCGGATCGACGTCCCGCTTGAACTTGAGCAGATCGAGCCGGTCGAGGCGCTTCGAGTGCTGGACCATCAGCGCCCAGCCGCCCGGGTCGGTGTCGTCCCGGATCAGCGGCGCGTTCCGAATCTGCTCCGACGAGAGTTCCATCGTCAGGCCGCCGCCCAAGCGGACCGAAAGATCCGGCCGGCGCATCAGGTGATAAATCGCACCTAACGCTCCGGCCGACAGGAGCAAGGGTGGAATCGGCCCGGCCAGCATCGCCAGGGCGGGCCCCAACGCCACCAGCCCGGGCGTACCCACCACCGCGGCAACCCGCCGAATCAGCCGCCGGTTGTGGCGCCGGAGGAACTGCTGCCCGTACCGCCACGCCGCGAACTCGGGCCGGAGCGGCTTTCCGATCCGGACCAACTCCAGCCCCTCGGGCATCTTGGCGAGACCAATATTGCTGGTGGAAACCCGAACCTGGGTGCCCCGGAATCGCCGCTCGCAGTGCTCAATCGTTTCCCAGCGGTCTTCAAACGGGGTCAGATTCCAGCGGGCGCACGCCAAACAAATGACCCAGAGCCGGCCCCGGGCTTCGTCGAAAGCCAACCGGCAGGTGCTCGAGCTCTTGGTTGTGGCCGAGGGCGGTCTGACAGAAGAGGCAGTCGGCGTACATCCCCTACGGTGCGGATTTTCCGAACCCGTGACAAGCCGGTTCGGCCGACTCGTCACCCGCATGCAATCCTCCTGCCATCTACCGCACCATCCGCGCGAGCTCGGCTTCAGCCGCGATATAGCCGAACGCGCTCCACTGCGGCATGGCGATGATCCGTTCGAAGATCCTCCGGGCCTCCGCTTTTCGGCCGTTGTACAGGTGCCAGTTGCCAACCCCGTAGGCCACCGTAGCATCCTGGACCGCGTCGCCCTGATCGGCCGGAGTCAGAATTGCGTCGGGGGTGATCTCGCCCCGGTACATCAGCAACAGCCGGTGATAACTCCCGTTCTCGATGATCGTCATGCCGGCGGTGATCGGCTCGAGCACCTTCGCCGCTTCCGCCTCGCGGCCCAACCGGCGGAGCGTCATGTACAGCCAATGACTCGACGCCACCACCATGTCGGGATTGACCGCGATCTTCACGTCCTCCTGATAGAACGGCAATGCCTTCGCCAACGCCCCCTGGAGGTAGTATCCGAGCGCCAGGTGATACCGGATGTTGGATTGGAGGGTACTCGTCGGGATCCCCTGGGCGTTCGGGATGCCGTCTGGCTCGACCTCGTCCGCCTTGCCCCGCGTCAGTTCAGCCGCCTTCTCAAAATCGCGAACCGCCGGGTCGAACTTCCGAATCGAGAGATACCGGTGCCCCCGATGGCGATACATCCGGGCATCGCCGGGGTAGCGGTCAACACCTTCGGTGTAGATCTTGATCGCCTCCGCATACCGGCCCAGATACGCAGTCCGACGACCGAGCCAGATGATCGAGTCGGCGTTGGTCGGCGTGTGCTCGAACGCCTTTCGAGCCGCCCCCAAGTGCCCCTCGTACAGCGCCCGCACCGCCGCCCCCAGCGCCGGCCGCACCAACGGCTTCCCGAGCAACGACGTCGCCTCAACATCCGAAGCCTGCCCCCGCAGAACCGCCGGCGCCAACCCCAACAAAACGATCACCAATAATCTCATCCCACCCCCACGTTGTAGTGCCGAGCGCCGAGTGCCGAGCAGTTACTTTAACCATTCTCCCAATCGGAGCCCTCGCATGCTCGTGCTGTCGCTGGCCGGCGTCCTGCTCGGTCTTGTCGTCCAAGATACGACCCGCCGCGCCCCCGGACTACCACTCCAAGCCGCCGCCCGTTCGTTCCGGCTCGAAACCAGTCGCGGAACCTGAATTTCCCTCGACCCGACCACCGACGGCCGAACCATCGTGTTCGACTTGCTCGGTGATCTCTATACCATGCCGGTGACCGGCGGCCGAGCCACTCGCCTTCGAGCAACCCTGGGCCTATCTCGCGAATCTGGCGTTCGGGGTCACCACGTCACGCGACCCCCAAACCAGTACCACCGATGTGCTGAGCTATTCCGATCTAGTTGAAACCGGCCAGATGATCGGCCCCCGGGTCTACTCAACTGGCTCAGGAGTATTCGCTGGCGAACAGCTCAAGAACCTCGACAACGCCCGGTCGGTGCTCAAGCGATATAGTCAATATTACGACACCAAGACACTCAAGATGTATATGGCTGGCAATCGCCAGAAACGGCAGTGGATCATCATGGCTGCCAAAGAGTTAGGTCTGATGCCGACGACGGAATGAGGGACCGATTTTGCTCCGGAGGTCACTCACGCTACTGACGGTTACTCCGGAGTCGAGCATTCGCTCCCGATCTATCAGATCTTCGAGGACGTTGTCAAACTATTTGTCAGCAGCGGCACGACCAATACCCCAACCCTCCTGGTGGCCTACGGGGGCCCCTGGGCCGAGCACTACTACTACGCCACCGAGCGGGTGGTAGACGACCCCAAGCTGATGCGATTTCTTCCCGACGCCGAGCTCGACGCCCGGGCGCGCCGGCGGGGAGGCAACCCTGGCCTCGCCGGATGGGTCATACCCGAGGAACACATCTTTTCGAAACATGCCCAGTTTGCCAAGGCCGCGGTCGAGGCCGGCGGCCGAATTGGGGTCGGCGGTCACGGCCAGCTCCAGGGCTTGGGATTCCCTTGGGAGCTCTGGTCGATCCAGTCCGGGGGGATGTCTCGGCATGATGCCCTCCGGGCGGCTACAATTCTGGGCGCCCAGGCCATCGGCCTCGAGCAGGATCTTGGCTCGATCGAACCCGGGAAGCTGGCAGACCTCGTCATCTTGGATCGAAATCCCTTGGACGATATTCGAAACTCGAGAGCCATTCGTTACGTGATGAGAGGTGGCAAGCTCTACGACGGGGACACCGTCGACGAGATTGCCCCTGACACCAAACCGTTGCCCAAACCCTGGTGGCGCGACTCCGTGCCGCCGAAGCCCCAGCCCTAGGCCCTCGTCCATGTACCTGCACCTCCTGCTCGCGGCGGCCGCGTTCTTCCAGGACAGCCTGCCCCTCAAGTCCGCCCGGATGGCCAAGTTCACGGCCACCAAGGGCACCTGGATGTCGGTCGACGTCAGTCCCGACGGCCGAACCATCGTGTTCGACATGCTCGGCGATCTTTACTCGATCCCGGTCACCGGAGGTACCGCCACCCGGCTGACCAGCGGGATGGGTTATGACGCCCAGCCCCGCTTCAGTCCTGACGGGAAGCGGCTGGTCTTCTTCTCCGACCGAGCCGGTGGCGACAACCTCTACGTCAGCAACGCCGACGGCACCGGGATTCGCCGAATTACCTATGGGATCCAGGGCACCCATGTGTCGCCGGAATGGATGCCCGACGGGAAATACGTCGTGGCGTCGAGTGCCGCCGGAGGGTTCGGAGCCTGGAAACTCACGATGTACGACGTCCAGGGAGGCACCGGCGTCATGTTGACCCGGAACAGCGGCGGCACCGCTTTCCTCGGCGCCGCGCCATCTCCCGACGGCCGCTACATCTATTACGCCTCGCGCCAAGGCCCGTGGGAATACAATGCCGCGATGCCCCAGGCCCAGATCGGGGTCTACGACCGGGAAACCGGGAGCACCACGGTTCAAACCACCCGATACGGCAACGGGATCCGCCCGGCCGTGTCACCCGACGGCAAGTGGCTCGTCTACGGCAGCCGCGAAGGCCAGCAGACCGGGCTCCGAAGCCGCGAACTCGCGAGCGGCGACGAGAAGTGGCTGGCGTTTCCGGTCCAGCGCGACAACATCGAATCGGTGCCGGACCTCGATTTTCTGCCGGGGTACGCCTTCACGCCCGACGGATTGGCCATCGTCCTCTCATACGGCGGCGAATTGTGGCGGGTGCCGGTCAACGGAACCGCGCCGGCCAAGATCCCCTTCACGGTCGATGCCGAAGTGGCGGTCGGGCCCGAGGTGAAATTCGAATACCCGATCGAAGACACCCCGGCCTTCACGGTGCGCCAGATCCGCGAGGCGGTTCCATCCCCGGATGGCCGGCGGATCGCCTTCACCGCGCTCGACAAGCTCTACGTGGCGGACTTGCCTAACGGAACCCCGCGCCGGGTTACCACCGCCGAAACCGGGGAGTATTTCCCGGCCTGGTCGCCGGATGGGACGGCGTTGGCCTATGTGACCTGGGACGGCACCGAAGGCTACCTGATGCGGACCACCGTCTCCGGCGGCCAACCCCAACGATTGACTCAGGCCAGTGCTTACTACCAGGTCCCGGCGTGGTCGCCGGACGGCCGCCGGATCGTCGGGGTCCGGGCCGCGACGCGGAATCTCACCGAACAGATCAATCCCTTCATCGGTGATGGGCAGGGTGCCGAGTTCTTCTGGGTCAGCTCGACCGGTGGCGAACCGACGACCATCAGGCCGACTGGCGGGAACCTGCGCGCTCCGCACTTCACGGCCGATAGCGGCCGGATCTATGTCTATGGATTCTTCCCGCCGGCTCCCGGCGCTCCACCGCAGGGATTCACCGCGGCGCTGGCGTCGTTCCGATGGGACGGCACCGACCTGAAGCAGCACCTCCAAGTCACCGGCCCGCTCCCGCTCGGCTTCTTCGCCCGTACCGGCCCGGAATACCGGGAGCCGTTTGCGCCGAAGCCGGCTTCCACTTCGATGGGAGATCTCCTCCCATCCGACTATATGAGTGCCAAGGAGCCAGCGGTTCAGGGTCCCCGAGCCGACGTGATTCGAATGGCCCCGACGGGTGACTTGGCCCTAGCGGCGTTCGGAAACGACCTCTACGTGGTCAGAGTGCCGAAGATCGGCGGCGGGGTGCCGACGGTGTCCGTCGCCAAGATCGACAGCTCGGCCACCCGGGCGCTCAAGCTGACCGATATCGGCGGTGAGTTCCCGACCTGGAGTGCCGATGCGCAGACCATCCATTGGTCGATCGGCAATGCGTTTGTGTCGTACGACGTGGCCCGCGGCCTGGCGGTCGACGACAGCCTCCGCGCGGCCGGTGCCGATACGGCCACCCGGGTTCGCAATCAGTACCAACCGGTCGAGCAGCGAGTCCGAGTCACCGCCAATCGGGATATTCCGGCGGGCACCGTGGTCCTTCGCGGGGCCAAAGTGGTCACGATGCGCGGCGGCGAAATCGTCGACAATGCCGATGTGGTCATCAAGAATCAGCGGATCGTGAGTGTGGGCCCCCGCGGCTCGGCGCCGGCCGATGCCCGCGTCATCGACGTGGCGGGCAAGACCATCATCCCGGGCTTCGTCGACACCCACGCCCACATGTGGTCGGGCTTTGGCATTCACTGGCAGCGCAATTGGATCTACGATGCCAACCTGGCCTACGGAGTGACCACTACCCGCGATCCGCAGACGGCCACCACCGATGTGCTGAGCTACCAGGACCGGGTCGATGCCGGCTCGATGGTAGGCCCCCGGGTCTACTCGACGGGTCCGGGCGTGTTTTCCGGAGCCCGAATCGGATCGCTCGAGAAGGCCCGGAGCGTGCTCAAGCGGTACAGCGACTACTACGACACCAAGACCTTCAAGATGTATATGTCGGGGAACCGGCTGACCCGCCAGTACCTGATCATGGCGTCGAAAGAGCTGAAACTGATGCCCACCACTGAGGGCGGGCTCCAGTTCATGCTCAACATGACCCATGCGATGGACGGATATCCCGGCATCGAACACACCATCCCGCTCTATCCGATGTATGACGACGTCGTTCAACTCCTCAAGACCTCCGGGACCACCAACACCCCGACCCTCTTGGTTACCTACGGCGGACCGTGGGCGGAGAACTACTACTACGCCCGCGAAAACACCGCGGGCGACGCCAAACTCCGCCACTTTACGCCGTCGGAAGAGTTCGATAACAACACCAGACGGCGCGGTGCGGGGCCCGGTCCGAGCGGGTGGGCCCACGAATCGGAGTACATGTTCAAGAAACACGCGGAGTTCAACAAGCACTTGATCGAAGCCGGCGCCTGCAGCGGGGTCGGGAGTCACGGCCAACTCCAGGGCCTCGGGTTTCACTGGGAACTCTGGTCGATGCAGAGCGGCGGGATGAAAAATCACGACGCCTTGAAGATCGCCACGCTGTGCGGCGCGGAGGCCATCGGCCTTGGAAAAGACCTGGGTTCGATCGAATCGGGCAAGTTGGCCGATCTCGTGATCCTCGATAAGGACCCGCTCGAGAATATCCGAAACACCAACACCATCAAGTATGTGATGAAGAACGGCCGCCTCTACGAGGGCGATACCTTGAACGAAATCTGGCCGCGGCAGAAAGCGGCGCCGACCGAACCTTGGCGTCAAACCGCGCCGGTCAACACCACGGGGACCCGCTAACCATGACTCGCTCACTCATTCTCGCGGCGCTCCTCGCCTCTCCTGTGTTCGCTCAGGCCCCGGCCGGTCCCGGCGGCCCGCCTCCGAAGCCCTTGCCGCTGGAAGCCAAGCGGAAAAGCGAATTCACCGCCACCAAGGGCACTTGGATGTCCTTGGATGTAAGCCCCGATGGTCAGACCATCGTGTTCGACCTGCTGGGTGACATCTACACGATGCCGATCGGAGGGGGCAACGCCACGCCGTTGATGACCGGCATGGCGTTCGACGCCCAGCCGCGGTTCAGCCCCGACGGGAAGAGGATCACTTTCGTATCCGACCGGAGCGGCGGCGACAACCTCTTCACCATGATGCTCGACAAGTCGGACACCACCCAAATCACCCAGGGCAGCGCCTTCCAGTACGTCTCGCCGGAGTGGTCGCCGGACGGCAAATCCATTGTCGTGAGCCGGGGTAGCGGCACCTTCCCGACGGCCAAGCTGCATCTCTATCCGGTCGATGGCGGCTCGGGCTTTCCGCTGATTCAACCCGGTCCCCAGACCGCGAACCTCAAGACGCTTGGGGCCGCCTTCAGTCCGGATGGCCGGTACGTCTGGTTCGCGGCCCGGTCCGGCGACTGGCACTACAATGCCGTGTTTCCCCAGTACCAAATCGGGTCGTACGATCGACAGACGGGTGCCATGACCGAACTCTCGAGCCGGTATGGGTCCGGGTTCCGCCCGGCCGTGTCACCGGACGGCAAGTGGCTGACCTATGCCTCCCGCCATGAAGCGAATACCGGCCTTCGGATCCGGAGTCTCGTCACCGGGGATGAAAGCTGGTTGGCGCATCCGATTCAACGCGATGATATCGAGGCCCGGGCCACCCTCGATGCCTTGCCCGGCTACGCCTTCACGCCCGACTCCCGGGCCGTCATTATCTCGTACGGGGGCGAAATTTGGCGAGTGCCGGTCGACAAATCGGCCCCCGCCAAGATCCCCTTCAGCGTCGAGGTGAAACTCGACGTCGGGCCCGAGGTGAAATTCGTCTATCGGGTCGATACCACGGCCAACCTGGTGGCCAAACAGATCCGCAATCCGGCCGCGTCGCCCGACGGCAAGCGACTGGCGTTCGTGGCGCTCGACCGGGTCTATGTCATGGATCTCCCCAGCGGAACACCCCGCCGGGTGTCGACCGCCGATGTCGGAGAATACCAGCCGGTGTGGTCGCCGGATGGCAAGTCGATCGCCTACATCACCTGGGCTGACGCGGCCGCCGGTCACCTCATGAAAGCGGGCGTTGATGGCCGGCCGGTTCCGCCGGTGCAATTGACCCGGACGGCCGCCCTCTATAGCAATCCGGCCTGGACTCCCGATGGGGCTCGGATCGTCGCCACGCGCCAAGCCGGTCGCGATCTTGTCGAGGCCTCCGGGAACGGCGGCGGGGTCATTGGCGGCGATTTCGTTTGGGTTCCCGCGGCCGGCGGCGAGGTCAAGATGATCGCGCCGACGGCCGGCCGCGATGTGGCGCATTTCGTCACCAGCCAGCCGGACCGGATCTACGCGTCGAGCTTCGGAGAGGGGTTGGTGTCGTTCCGCTGGGACGGAACCGACGTGAAGCAGATTATCCGGATCACCGGGCCGTCGCCGTTTGGCGCGGTGCCTGGAGGCTCCACCCTCGAGCCCGAGGGTGAGCTCGTGTTCCTGCCCCGCCGGGTGTCACCGGTCAAGGCCGCCGATTTCCGCTTGATCGACGCGCTGGAAGGCGGAGCGCCGTTCCTGCCGGCCAGTCTGATCATGATCGCTCCCAGTGGCGATCGGGTCCTGGCGCAGGTCCAGACCGACGTGTTCTCCATGCCGCTGGTCCAGGTCGGCGGGCCGGTGCCCAACGTCAACGTCATGGGTGGGGGCGGCGTGTCGGTTCGGAAACTCTCCGATGTCGGCGGCGAATTCCCGTCGTGGGGCGGCGATGGAAAGTCGGTCCACTTTGCGTTGGGCAACGTCCTGTTCAGCTACAATCTGGACCGGGCCAAGATTGTCGATGACAGTCTCAAAGCCGTCAACCGCACCAAGGCGGACAGCGTCCGGGTCAAGGCCGCGATTCAAGACAGCGTCAAAACCTTGAAAGCCCTGGGCGACAGCTTGATCAAAGCCCTCACTCCCGTACCGGATTCGATCAAGATCAAGATCTTCGATCTCGAGAACCGGCGGGCGGCCGACACGACGAAGGCCAAGCCCGACACCAGCAAGGCCAAGAAGGACGAGAAGCCCGGCTACAAGCCCGAGGAACTCAAGATCAAAGTCGAGGTCGCGCGCGATCTGCCCCGAGGCGTCGTCGTCCTTCGCGGCGGCCGCGCGGTGACGATGAAGGGCAAGGAGATCATCGAGGACGCCGATGTCGTGGTCCGTGACAACCGGATCGTCGCGGTCGGGGCACGGGGTCAGGTTGTCATTCCCTCCGGTGCCAAAGTCATCGACGTGACCGGCAAGACCATCATGCCGGGCATGGTCGACACCCACTACCATGCCCAGTGGCTGATTCCGGAAATTCACCCGAGCCAAGCGTGGCAGTACCTGACCACCCTGGCGTATGGCGTCACCACCACCCGCGACCCGCAGACGGCGGTCAGCGACATCCTGAGCTACCAGGATCGAGTCGAGGCGGGCGGGATGGTCGGCCCCCGGATTTACTCGACCGGCCCCGGATTGTTCGGCAGTGACAACATCAAGGACCTCGATCACGCCAAGACCTTCTTGAAGCGATACTCCCAATACTGGGATACCAAGACCCTCAAGATGTACATGTCGGGCAACCGCCAGCAGCGGCAGTGGATCCTCATGGCCGCCAAGGAACTCGGCATCATGCCCACCACCGAGGGCGGGCTCGACTTCAAGCTGAACTTGACCCACGCCCAGGACGGCTATCCCGGAATCGAGCATGCGCTGCCGATCACTCCGATCTTCGACGACGTGGTCCAGTTGTTCAAGACCAGCCAAACCACCAACTCGCCCACGCTCTTGGTGTCCTACGGCGGGCCGTTTGGTGAGAACTACTTCTATTCGACTGAAGACGTGGTTGGCGACAAGAAGCTCGCCACCTTCATGCCGAAGGGTCAGATCGATTCGCGGGCGCTTCGACGCGGTTCAGCTTTTGGCTACCAACAGGGTGGGTGGTTCAACAAAGACGAGTATGTCTTCTCCCGTCACGCCGAGTTCATCAAGAAGCTGATTGAAGGCGGCGCGCGGGCGGCGGTGGGCGCCCATGGCCAGATTCAAGGAATCGGCAATCACTGGGAACTCTGGGCCATGGCGTCGGGAGGCTTGTCCAATCACGATGCCCTGCGGGCGGCCACGATATATGGCGCCGAGGCGATCGGGATGGGCACCGACATCGGTAGCCTGGAAGCCGGCAAGCTGGCCGACATTCTGGTGCTCGATAAGAACCCGCTCGAGAACATCCGGAACAGCAACACGATCAAGTACATCGTGAAAAACGGCCGGGTCTACGAGGGCGATACCCTGAACGAGATCTTCCCGCGGGTCCGGCCCATGGCCAAACAGTGGTGGGCCGACCTCAAACCGGTGACCGCCGCCGGTCTTAAATAGCTGGAGGCGCCGAACGGAACGGGGCGGGCCTTCTGGGCCCGCCCCGTTTGCGTTTTGGGCTCAAGGCGCCACCATGCTGGTCCAGAGTCGATCGTATGCGGTCCGGAGTACCTCACGACTCGTGGCCCGGCTCTGCAGCAGCGTCACGCCCTCGATCATCGCCTCGATCGAGGCCGCGTCCGCAATGGCCTCGCTCGGAAGGCTGAGCAGTCGGGCCACGGCGGCCCGAAACGACTCCCCCCGCCGGGGCTCCGTTCCACGGTATCCAGCTCCGGCCAGCGAGACCCAGGCGCCGAACCGGCCCGAGTCGACCTCCGCGACGATCTCCTCCCAAAGCCGGTCGATCCCCTCAATCCCGTCCCCTCCAGCCAGCGCCTCGAACCGCCGATCCCACCGGGTCCGCTCGATCTCGCCAGCCGTCAGATCAAGCAGTGCGGCCTTCGACCGGTAGTGATAAAGGACCAGTCCCTTCGCGCATCGGGCCCCCCGAGCCACTTCCTCGAGACTCCAGCCCGCCAACCCCTTCCGGACCACGACCGCCACTGATTGATCGAGAATCACTTGCTTAAGCATCCTGAACACTGGGCCGAATTGACCGTACGGTCAAGTCTCGGGTGCCTGGGTTGCCCAAATCCGAGAATCATCAAACCCATAATTCGCAGAGACTGACTAACCGGTCAAGTGACTCCTCAACCCAGCCGAGTGCCGAGCCCCTGAAACCTATTGGAACGTCCCCCCGTAACTCATCCTATGTCAAATCCAACCCCGCCCTCGATGCCGTCGGTCTTCTCGCCGCTCGCAAAATCGCTCTTGGATGCCTTCTCTGAGGGCGTTGTCGTTTTTGATGCCCAGGGCAAAGTTTTGTATGCCAACCAAAACGCCCGCGAATTAGGCCTCGACCTCTCGCAGACGTCCCGGGAGTTGATGCCCCAGTTGGCCGAGTTTGGGGGCCGGCTTAAGCCGCTCAAGGTCGGGACCATCGATCTGGGTGAGGCGATGTTCTTGCCAGGCAACGCTGGCCCGAAGACGCTTGCGGAACGGGAAAAGGAAGCCATCGTTCGTTCGCTCGACGCCAACGCCTGGAAATTGGCTGAAACCGCCCAAAGCTTAGGGATCAGCCGCACCACCTTGTGGCGCCGCCTCCGGGCCTATGGCCTCCATCGCGATGGCCGAAGCAAGTGGGCCCAAGCGTCCTAGATCCCGAGTCGCCGGCCACCCCACTCCGCCACCCCCACCCGCGCCTCCCAAACCCGTCCGTCCAAAGTCCTTCGATCTTGTGTTCGGAGCCATTCGCTGAGACCTTCCTCGCGATGCGTACCCTTGCCTTCGGACTGCTCGTCCTGCCGTTTGGTTGCCCAATTCCGGCCGCCCCGGCGCTCGACGGTCCTGGGGTCGTGTCGGTCGAGTGGACCGCATCGCGGTCCGGCGGGTTCGCCGCCCGCCCGGAAGTGTCGTGGTGCCCCGCCGATTCCATGCTTGAAATCCTCGCGATCCGCGGCGACACTGCCTTTGGACTAACCCTGTTCGCCCAAGATTCACTCCGATTGGGCCACTTTCCGGTGGTGTCCGGTGCGGTGTCATCGAGCTGGCGGCCGCTCGCGTTCGGCGCGCTCCGGTTGGTCAACGATTCGGCGAACATCGGGTTCGAGGCCACCGGGGGCAATGTCCAGGTGACCCGGGCCGACGGGGGCTTTGTCTCCGGAACCCTCGACGCCCGGTTCAAGCTCGTCGACGGTCCCGACACCCTGAGAGTCACGGGCAAGTTTCTCGACTTGATGATCAACCCGGCGGTCGGGCAGTGCGGCCGGGTCTTCAAGCCGAGGCCATAGCGGCATGCCCGAGCAGACCTATTTTCGCAAAGGCTTCGGACTCAAGGGGGCCATCGAAGGGCTCCTCACCGCCGACTACCACAGCGGCGTCATCGACGCCTTCAAGGCCAACGGGTACCGGCTCTCGGTTGGCCCGCTCACCTTCCGCCTGGCCAAGGAGTTCGGGTTCTGTTACGGCGTCGACCGAGCGGTCGAGTACGCCTATGAAACCCGAACCAAGTTTCCGGATCGCCAACTGGTGATGGTTGGTGAGATCATCCACAACCCGCATGTCAACAAGAAACTCGAAGCCATGGGCCTCGAGTTCATTCACCGGGGCGAAGACGGTCACTTCGACTTCTCGGGGATCACCGCCGACCATGTCGTGATTCTTCCCGCCTTCGGCGTCACGATTCAGGACTTCACCACCCTTCGGGCCATCGGTTGCGTGCTGGTGGACACCACCTGCGGTTCGGTGCTGAATGTTTGGAAGCGGGTCGAATCCTATGCCCGCGATGGCTTTACGTCGGTCATCCACGGCAAGTACTGGCATGAAGAAACCAAGGCTACCGCAAGCCAGGTCACCAAGTTCCCCAATGGCCGTTATTTGGTGCTCTTCGACATGGCCGAGGCCAGGCAAGTCATCGCCTATCTGGAACACGGCGGCGATGTGACCGGGTTGGCCGAGCGGTTCGCCAAGACGGCATCTGAGGGGTTCGATTTCGACCGCGATCTGACCCGGGTCGGGATCGCCAATCAGACCACGATGCTTTCGAAAGAGTCGCTGGCGATTGCCGAGGAGTTCCGCCAAGCGTTGACTCGGAAGTTCGGCCTCGCGCATGAAGCCGATCATGTCCGCACCTTCGATACGATTTGCTCGGCAACCCAAGAACGGCAGGATGCGGTGGCGGAGTTACTCGATGACCCGCCCGACATGATGGTCGTGGTCGGCGGCTACAACTCCAGCAATACGAACCACTTGGCCGCCCTTTGTGCCCGTCGGGGAGTCCCGACCTTTCACATCGAAGACGCCGATTGCATCGATCCGGCCGCCGGGACGATTCGGCACCGTCCGGTCGGCGCGAAGCAGGAAATGGTGACCCCCGCCTGGCTCGGCGGGACCCGGACCATCGGTCTGACCGCCGGCGCTTCGACGCCGAACAACAAGATCGGTGAGACGGTGGTTCGGATTGCCATCGGGCTCGGAATCGACCCCGCCGACCTGCTTCGGTAGTTCTGCGGTGAGGGCGTAGCGGAGTTAGCTTTGGGGCGCTACACTCCCGGCCTCTATGTCGATCCGCGAAACGCTCGAATCCCTGCCCTCGATTGTCGCCCGGCGGGTCAATTCCCGGGAAGGTTTCTTCACCGCCGGCCGGATGTTTGCCCTGGTGGCGGAGACCACCGTTTGGCTCCGATTGCCGGTTCCTACCGGAGCCCAGGTGGTCGAAACCCTGGTGGGCCTGCCGTTGGTCGATCCGCCGATTCCGAACGGACTGACCTGGGTTGCGGTGCCAGTCGCCCTGACCGACCCGGCCGAACTGCACGACCTGATTCTTCAATCCCACCAGGCGGTACGCCAGGCCGGCCGGCGAGCCCGCCGCGATCGCTCAACCATGCGGCGACGGCGAACCCGGACCCCCGCCTAACTGGGCGGGGCCAGCATCCGGGCCACCGCGGCGATCGTGAGCGGGGCGCTCCCCTCTGCTCGATTGTTCACCAATACATAGGCCGGCAGCCGAAGCCCGGCTGCCGTCTGGACCAGCCGCACCAAGTCACCCCGCAACGGAGCATTGGGTTCCTGGATCCGGTCGTAGGGCTGGAATTGGTCCACCGCATCGGCGTAGGTCCGGCCTGGTTTGAGGAGGGCTCGGGCCACGATAAAACGGGCGGTGATCGAATCGGGATGATCCAATTGCTCGCCGATCGAAGGCATCCGGGTCCAGGAATTGAAGACGTGGGCCACCCCGTGTTCGCGAAGTACCGCAAAGTAGGCCGGGGAGAGGAAATCTTCGTTTCGAATCTCGATCCCGTACTGGCCTTCGGTTGGGAGCCGGCCCAGAAACTGATCCAGCAGCCCGGCGAACTGATCCGGCGTAACCCGGTCGCTTCGGCTGATGGTTGGAAACTCGAAGACGAACGGCCCGGTGTGATCGGCAAAATGGGCTTGGTATGGCTCCCAGATGTCGGAGCGGAACAGGTCCGCGTTGAGGAAGTCCGGGTTGCGCTGGCCCTTCGAGGCGAAGACGGTCAGACGGTCCCACACCTTGCTGACGCAGCGGAAGCCTGCGGGCAGGGCCTTTCCCCAATTCGTGAGGCTGCTTGCCTTGGGCGGGCCGTAGAAACTCGAGTCGATTCCCACCGTCGAGAACAGCGGAAACCGGGCATACTCAGCCAGCATTTTCGCTGTGGCCCCGCTGGCGGGATAGGGTTTTGAATAGACCAAGCCGGTCCACCCGGGATAGGTCCAGGTGGAGGTGCCGAAGTGCACGTCCGGCGGGATCGCTGCCCGGAGCCGCTCCAACTCCTCCGCGGTTGGTCGGAGCTCCGGCATCACGGCTTGGCGACGATCCTGGCCACCCGGCCGGCTGCCGTCATCAGATACAGTTCGCCAGACGCGGCTTGGCCGAAGCTGGTGATTGGGCCGTTCGGCGCGAGGTCGCCCCACTCCCGTTCGTCGGTGGCGGATCCATTGACCAGCCGGAAACTCCGGACCCACCCGCGGCAGTCGTCGGCGTAGGAGTAGGTGCCGGCCAGTCCAGAGATTGCCGTTCCGCGATAGACGTACCCGCCGGTCACCGAGCCGGCCCCGTTGGCGTGGGTGTAGTCAAGCATCGGGAGCACGAGGCCTTGCTGATTGCACGAAGCGGAGCCGAAGCACGACTTACCCTCCATGATATTCCACCCGAAGTTGGCGCCCCGGCTGGCGGACAGGCTCAGCGCGTCGATCTCTTCGATGGCGTTCTGGCCGACATCGCCGATGTAGAGATCGCCGGTCGATCGGTCGAAGCTGAATCGCCACGGGTTGCGAAGGCCGAGGCTCCAGATCTCCGGCCGAGTGCCGGGCTGGCCGACGAACGGGTTGTCGCTGGGCACGGTGACTTGGCCCGCTGCCGACACCGAGAGCCGGACCATCTTGCCTAACAGGGTGGACTGTTTCTGCCCGTTTCTGCCCGTTTTCCTGGGCGTCACCCCCGGAGCCGCCGTCGCCCATTCCGATGTAGAGCTGGCCGTCCGGTCCGAAGGCCACCATCCCGCCGTTGTGATTGGCGAAGGGCTGATCGACCGAGAGCACGATCTGCTCGCTGGCGGGGTCGGTGTAGTTGACGACGAACAGGCCGTTAGTGGCGTAGCCGGGATGAAAGGCCAAGCCGAGGAGCCCTTGTTCGCCGCCGGTCGAGATCTTGGTGCGGACGTCGAGGAACGGAGTCGCCAGCGTGATCCCTTGCTTCACGATCTTGATGGCCCCGGTCTTCTCCACGACGAAGATCCTGGCATTGTCGCCCGGCGGGCTGGTGACCAGCACTGGGAAGCTGAAGGTCCCGACATCGGCGAGTCCGAGCCCGCTGGCGGTTGGTGGTGGCGGGGGGCCGCTGTCGCCCCGGCAGGCGGCGACGAGGCAGCAGAGGAGTAACGGCAGCAATGGGTGCATGGCGTTTAATTTGACCCTATGCGAGCCATTCTGTACACCGGGGCCGGCGGGCCTGAAGTAATTTCGCTGACGGAAGCTCCGACTCCGGCGGTGGCCGCGGGTCATGTCCTGGTCCGGGTTCGGGCTGTTGGACTCAATCGGGCCGACCTCATTCAGCGGAAGGGCGGGTATCCCGCACCTCCTGGTTGGCCGACGAACATTCCGGGTCTCGAGTATGCCGGGGTCGTTGAATCGGTGGGGCCGGGTGTCACCTTGGTCAAGGCCGGCGACCGAGTCATGGGCTTGGTCGGTGGGGGCGCTCACGCCGAGTTCGTGGCGCCCCACGAGCGAGAGCTTGTTCCCGTGCCCGCGGTCTTGACCGACGAACAAGCGGCTGCGGTGCCGGAGGCGTTTCTGACGGCGTACGATGCGTTGGTGGTGCGGGGCCGCGCGGGAGCCGGTGATCGGGTCCTCGTGCACGCGGTTGGAAGCGGTGTCAGCACGGCCGCCGTTCAGTTGGCCAAGTGGATCGGATGCACGGTGGTTGGGACCTCTCGGACCGCCGGCAAGCTTGACCGAGCCCGGGCACTCGGGATGGACGCCGGGATCGACACCAGCGCCGCCGGGTTTCGGGCTGGCGTCGGCGAGCCGGTCAACGTCATCCTCGACTACTTCGGGGGCCCCGCGCTCTCCGACAATCTCGCGGTGTTGGCAACCAAGGGGCGTTTGGTGCTGCTCGGCACTCTGCAGGGCGGGGTGGCCGAGCAGGTGGATGTGGGCCGGATTCTCCGAGGCCGCCTTGAGGTCATCGGGACGGTCATGCGGGCCCGTCCCCACGAGGAACGGGCTCCACTGGTCCAAGAATTCATCCGCCGGGTCATGCCGGAGCTTCAGGCGGGTCGAATGGCGCCGGTGGTCGGGGCTTCATTTCCGATGACAGCCATGGCCGCCGCGCACGCGGCCATGGAGTCCAATCGGGTCTTTGGAAAGATCGTGCTGACCTGGTAGTCCGACTGCTACATGTTCCCTTCGTCGTCGGACGGGCCGTAGATCGAGGGGACCGGGATGTCCTTCATACGCAAGGAGACCGTCAGCTGGGCCCGGTGGTGAATGATGTGGTTCATGACGAAGATGCGGATGACGGCAACCCGCGACATCGCGAAGATGGCGTTCCCGCCGTTCTTGAGGGTCCAGTTGACCGCGAAGTCGGCGTCGGACGCCGCCGCGAGCGCGGCCCGCGCCTTGACGACTTCCGCCTCGAAGACCTCGAGCGTGCGTTTGGCGCTTTCGTAGACGGGTGGCTTCCAGGCGGGTCCGCCGGGCGGGTTCATGTCGAGTTCGGTCATGCTCAGGGTCGACGATGTCCATCCGATCAGGCTCGCGACATGGAGTCCGAGGTCGCCGGCTGAAAACGACTTCGGGTGGGGCTTCCAGGTGGCGGTGGCGTCGGTCAGGCGCTCGAGGACTTTCCTGGTGTTGGCCATCTCATTGTCGAACTCAGGTAGGATCGACTGGGAATATTATTCGACATATCGGCTCCGTGAGAGTTGTCAGGCCCGGTTAGAAGGGGTCGGTGCCCCGAAACGGTTGAGGGGAAAGCTGTGGATTTGTTGGAGAGTTCGCAACCGCCGTGTCAGCGCGGCGGTGTAGTCCGCCCCGGCGTTGTGACGATCCTGGTACCGCCGTCGGTATCGAGCGGTCAACTCGGGGAACTCCCGTTCGAGAATGGGAAGGAAACCGGACCGCGCTACGGGGCCGAGTCTGAGCGCAAACCCGTCCGCGTACCGCGCCCCGGCGTCCTTCCCGGCGGCCATGAGTCCGCCCAACGCGCCCCATCCATCGGTGAGACCAGGGATGATCGGCGCGATCATCAGTCCGACCTCGAGGCCGGCGTCGGCCAGGGCCCGGATGCCCCGAAGGCGGGCATGGGGCAGGGGCGTCTTGGGCTCGAGCCGCCGGATCAGGTCGGGATCGAGTGAAATGATCGACATGTTGATGGAGACCCGATGTCGAGCCGAGAGGGACTTGAGCAGGTTGGCGTCGCGAGCGACGAGGGGGGATTTCGTGGTGATGCTGATCCGGAGCCCGCGGTAGCCGAGCAAGGCTTCCAGTAGCGACCGGGTGACGCCGAACTGTCGTTCGGCCGGTTGGTACGGATCAGTGGCGGTGCCGATCAGGATGGTCCGGTTGCCGACTTTGGATGGGTCGAGCGTTTGTCGGAGTACGTCAGCGGCGTTCTGTTTGATGAAGATTTGCCGTTCGAACGCGGTTCGGGGATCGACGCTCTGGTGGGCGCGGTCGTTCCGTTCCGAGGTCCATCGGTGAGTGTCGCGGGCGTAGCAATAGGCGCAGCCGAATTCGCAGCCGATGTATGGGTTCATGGACCAGAACGTCCTGCCGGTGGCTTCGGGCGGATTGGCAATTCGACGGACCGTGAGCCCGATGAACTCGGTTCCGCGGAGCCGTTGATCGAGGGTCGGAGGCGCCCGAGGCGGCAGGGCGAGCGGCAGGCCGAGTTGGGCTTCGGCGCTCTGGCTCAGCCGCATCGTGACCATCCGCATTGGACGCAGGAAAGGCAGGCACTGGTCGAGATTATCGGACTGGCGCATTCCGGACAGACCCGAATTGCAGGCATCGGCTCGGCGGGCCGCTGGGTTGTTCCATAGTTACGGGGTTTGTTCGGTATCGTCACGAACTCAATATCGGTATTTGTTCGGGGTTGTCAAGAGGAGTGGGGATTTTGGGCAAAAAAAAGAACCCCGACCTTGGAGGGTCGGGGTTCCCCGGACGCTTGCTTACGCGCTGGCGATCCGCTTGACGCCTTCAGCCGCCGGGCCCTTAGCGCCCTGGACGACGTCGAACTCAACCCGCTCACCCTCGGTCAAGGACTTGAAGCCCTCGCCGGAGATGGCCGAATGATGAACGAAGCAATCCTTCGTTCCGTCTTCCGGCGTGATGAACCCGAAGCCCTTGGCGTCGTTGAACCACTTGACCGTACCAGTCGTTCGCATTGCGGTAATCCTTGTTGACTTGGTCCGTTCCTGGCGCACCAGAGAGCCGAACCATTACTGAACCCCCGTGAAAAACCCTCACGAGACGGGACGTTCCCACAACGAGGGGCCTTTCCCCTGCGTTACCAGCGGTCATCATGAATAAGGGGGCCATAGCAAAGCTGGGGCCCCCTACGTCCACTCGGAACTTGTCCGCACTTAGGCGCTTCGACCGCTGACAACAACATAGCAGCAAAAGCCAAAAACGGCAACAGTCGAGTTTGGTGAGGCCCCTTATACTCAATAGGTTAGGGCCTTCTAGTCAGATATTCTCAACCGGGATGAAACCACCATGAGATCGTTCCTGCTTGCCGCAGTCGTCTCGTTTGGACTGACCACCACGGTCGGCGCCCAGGCGCTGACCCCTGGGCAAATCATGCGAATCGACAGTGTCTTTGCCCAGTTTGACGGCACCAATCGTCCGGGCTGCGCCGTCGGTGTCGGGCAGGGCGGAGTGCCTCTCTATAGCCGTGGATACGGCATGTCCGACCTTCAGCAAGGGACGCCGATCACCCCGCGATCGATCTTCCATGTTGCTTCGGTGTCGAAGCAGTTCGCCGCTTTTGCGATTGGGCTGCTCGCGGAAGATCGGGCGATCTCGCTGGACGACCCGGTCCGGAAATACATTCCGGAATTGCCGGAGTATCAGAAGCCGATCACGATCCGTCACCTGATCTACCATACCAGCGGGATTCGGGATCACTGGGAGCTGCTTGGCATGGCCGGCTGGCGGTACCCGGATGACCTCTTCACCCAGGAGGACGTCCTCGACATCGTGATCCGCCAAAAGGCGCTCAACTTCAGCCCGGGCGACGAGTACGTCTATAGCAACTCAGGCTACAGTCTGCTGGCCATGATCGTTCAGCGGGTTTCGGGAAAGTCGCTACGGGAGTTTTCCGAGTTGCGGATTTTTCAGCCGCTCGGCATGACCAGCACCCATGTTCATGATGATCACTCGATGATCGTGCCGGGTCGGACCAGTGCCTTTGTCATGGGGCCCTCGGGCTGGAAGCTCAGCGTGCCCAATTTTGACACTCACGGCGCGACCAGCCTGTTCACCACCGTGGGCGATCTTCTCAAATGGCAGCACAATTTCGAGTCCAAGGTGGTGGGCTCGCCAGGCTTGATCAAGGATGCCCTCACCTCGGCGATCCTGACCAACGGCAAGCCGGCCAACTACGGTTTCGGGATTTCGATCGAGAAGTACCGTGGCGCCGAGGGGTTCGGTCATGGCGGGGCCGACGCCGGCTATCGGGCCGATGTGATCCAGTTTCCGGCCCATCACCTCGAGATTGCCGTGGCCTGCAATTTCGGAGAGGCCACCCCGAACACCTACTCCAGGGCCGTGGCCGACATCGTGTTGGAGGGGAAACTCGAGCCCCGTCCCGCTCCAACCAAGCGGGCAACGGTGGCGGTCCCCGCCGCCCGGCTCGAACAACTGGCCGGGGTCTACAAAGCGGCCGCGAGCGATCAAGTGTTTGTGTTGAGTGTGAAAGACGGCAAGCTGGTGCTCGACAATTATGGTTTGGCGCTCGAGCCGGTGGATCCCAGTCATTTCACCGTGTTTGGAACGCCGGTTGAGTTTGTTGGACCAACGGGGGCGGTGCCCCTCGCAATCAAGATCGCGGCAGCTGGCGATTCGATGGTTCGAGTGCCGGCAGTTCGCCCGGCCGCAGCTCAGTTGGCTCAGTTCGCGGGTTCCTACTGGAGCGACGAGCTCCGGGTGTCGTACCGGGTCGAGCTCAAGGATTCGGTGCTGGTGCTCCATCCGTTTAAGCATCCGGCGCAGCCGTTGCGGCCAGCCTTTGCCGACGCCTTCGTAGGCGGAGAAGCCGGGACCGTGAGGTTCGTCCGGACCAAGGGAGTGGTGTCTGGGTTTCGGCTTACCGGGGGCCGGGTTCGAAGTGTTGCGTTCGTGAAGGGTCGCTAAGGAGACCGTCAGCGGACGAATCCGACCTGATAGGGCACCCCGGCTTCGGCGGTGAATGCGATCGTGTCTGCTCCGACCCGTTCGAGCCTCACGCGTCGACGGCCGGCGGTTACGCCGGTTGCGCCCACCGCCCGGAGGACCGCGCGGCCCCGGCGGGCCGCCACGAGTGTGGCCTTGGCGAGCCGGCCGTCGGCCCAGGTCAGATCGACCGTGAAGCCACCCCGGGCTCTCAGGCCGGAGGCTGATCCAGTGGACCATTCGATGGGCAGCGCCGGGAGCACGTGGATGGCGTTCTGGTGCGATTGGAGCAGCATCTCGACAATGGCCGCCGAGGCTCCGAAGTTGGCGTCGACCTGAAGGGCCTTTCCGCACATTGAGAAGAGGTTCGGCAGCGACGACTTGGTGAGCAGGGCCCGGAACTGATCGAGGGCGGCCGAGCCGTCGTAGAGCCGAGCTTGAAGGCCCTGTTTCCAGCCGTAGGACCACCCGCACCCGCCAGTGCCGCGGCGTTCCAACGTCACCCTTGCGGCCTGGGCGAACGCCGGCGAGGACTCGGGCGTGATTTCACGGCCGGGATAGAGGCCCCAGAGCGGTGAGACGTGCCGATGGTCCGGCTCGAACTCATCCCAATCCTCGAGCCATTCCTGAAGTTGACCGTGTTTGCCGATCTGGTTCGGTGCCAACCGGGGCCGGGCGGCACGGACTTCGGCCACGAGGGCGGAATCGACGGCGAGGCCGGTCGCCGCTTCATCGAACATGGCGAACACCTCCCGGATGATCTGCAGGTCCATCGTGGGCCCGGCCGCCATGGTACGGGCGGTGAGTTCGCCGCCGCTCACTTCGTCAAAGAAGGGTCCGTTACCCGGCGATTTCGGGAAATTCTCGGGCGAGTTCGAGGGGGCGGTGACCAGCCATCCGTGCTTCGGTTCCGGGACCAGAATATCGAGGAGGAATCGGGTTTGGTCGCGGAGCAACGGGTAGATTCGCTCGAGATCAGCGGGGTCGGCGGAGAACCGGTAACGCTCGTACAGATTGGTCATCAGCCAGGCTCCACCCACGGGCCAGGCCCCCCAGGAGGGGCCGTCCATTGGAGTGGTCGATCGCCAGAGGTCGGTGTTTTGGTGGAGGACCCAGCCCCGGGCGCCCCAGTGTTCTTTGGCCGTTCGGGTGCCCGCCTCGGCCACCTCACGCACCAGTTTCTCGAGGGGGCCGACCAACTCCGCCAGGTTGCCGGTTTCGGCGGGCCAGTAATTCATGGGCAGATTGATGTTGACGGTGTACTTCGAGTCCCACCACGGGTTGGAGTTGTCGTTCCAGATCCCCTGCAGATTGGCCGGTTCGGTGCCGGGCCGGGAACTCGCGATCAAGAGGTAGCGGCCAAACTGGTAGTACAGGGCCGCCAAGCCGGGGTCCGGCGCGGTGGCGAACCGCTTGATCCGAAGGTCGGTGGGCAAGCTGTCGGCCTCGGGAAGCCCGGAGCCGAGTTGGAGACCCACCCGACGAAACCAGCGTTGATGCTCGGCCTCGTGGTCGCGTTGGAGGTCCGGATAGCTTCGTCTAGCGGCGGGTTCGAGCACCGCTGCCACCCGCGCCGCCGGATCGCCGGTTACGTCGTGATAGTTGATGAAATTGGTGGCGGCGGCGAAGACCAGCGTCACGGCATCGGCGCGATCGACGGTGAGGGTCCGGCGGCCGACTTCGAGCCGGCCCCCTTCCGGGCGGGCAACCAGGTTGGCTTGATACCGAAGCCGGCCCTCGATGCCGAGGTAGTCGGAACTCTTGCCGGTTAGGCGGAGGGTATTCGGCGCGATTCCGTCGATTTGGAAGTAGTCGGTTCCATAGTTCGAGTGGGCTTGGTTCCGGGCCCCTTCGAGGGCCGCCGTCAACGAGACGGCCCCGGGCCGATCGGCCGAGATTCGGACCACGAGGACTTGGTCGGGCGCGCTCGAGAAGATCTCGCGGACGTAGCGGGTGCCGTCGACGGTGTAGGAGACCCGAACGACGGCGGCATCGAGGTCGAGTTCGCGACGGTACTCGGTGACTCGGTCGTGGCCTGGGAAGGTCAGGCGGAGGTTGCCGAGCGGCTGGTACTTCATCTGCTCGAAGGGGCGGCCCATCATGGCGCGACCGAACAGATCGTGCGCCGCCGCGATGTCGCCGGCGAACAGCAGGCGCTGGATTTCCGGCAGCGCGCGATGGGCTCCGACCACCACCGGGTCGTAGGGGCCGCCGGACCAGAGGGTTTCTTCGTTGAGCTGGATGATCTCGTCGCCGGTGCGACCGAAGACCATCGCGCCGAGGCGGCCATTCCCGACTGGAAGGGCCTGGTTCCAGGTTTCGGCGGGTTGCCGGTACCAGAGGCGGAGATCCGGCCCAATGCGGCCGGGCGGGGCAAGCAGCAGCAGCGCGATGAATGGGTAGCTCATGCCGGAATGTATCCGTTGGGATGCAATGGACACAAACCGGCGGGATTGCCGTAGGTCCCGAGCTTCGCGTTCCTAATCCTCGGAGGGTTCCATGGGCTTGATCTGGACGTGTTTGATCGGTTTCTGCGTTGGCTTGGTGGCCAAGTTCATCGTGCCGGGCCGGGAAGGTGGCGGGTTCATAATGACGACGCTGCTCGGGATCGCGGGATCGTGGTTTGGATCGTTGCTAGCCGGCTTCCTTGGAATGGGCGGCCGGGTGGGGTTCATCGGCTCGGTGATCGGGGCGGTGCTGCTGTTGATGATCTACAACTGGACCCGCGCGAGGAAGGCCGTCTAAGAGGCACAGGCCACCCGCGCCAGGGTGGCCATATCGTCGACGATCAGATCGGGTTTGGCGGTCGACGGCGGGGTGGCACCCGGGCCGGGTTTTCTGGCCCGGCGGTTGACCCAGACCGTGGCCAGGCCGAGGGCATGAGCCGGCCCGATGTCGTGAAAGAGGCTCTGGGCGCAATGGAGCACCTGGTCCCACGGCTTGCCGATTTGGTGCAGGGCTTGGCGGAAGTTGCTGAGCGACGGCTTGTAGCTTTTGACCTGTTGTGCCGTCACGACCCAATCGAAGGTCACGCCGAGGTGACGGGCTGATCCGGCAAACAGGTCATCGTCCACGTTGGAAATGACCCCGAGCTGGTATCGGGTCGAGAGCCTTTGGAGGGCGGCCACGGTGTCCGGAAACGGCTGCCATTCAGGGAGGCTTCTCGAGATCGCGGTGATTTCGGACAGATTCGGCGTGAAGCCCAGCCGCCGGCAGAGGTCCCCCATCGTCAGGTCGAGCACCTCTCGATACCTCCGGAAGGTCCCGAACTGGATTGGGGACTCGATCTCGCCGAACAGGGCGAGGAGCTCGTCGTCCGGCCGTTCGATCCCGCGCGGCTCGAGGACGCCTCGGAGCGCGGCGAGGATCCCGGATTCCCAGTCGATCAGGGTTCCGTAGCAGTCGAACGTGATGACACTGAAGCGATCGAATTTCATTGCTTCCACTGGTAACGGGTCAGGTCGATCCGGCCTCGGGCGTTGAACCGAACGCCTTCCCATTCGAGGAGCAGGCGTTGGGTGAGCTCGGCGCCCGGGGTGCTCCTCAGGCTCACCTCGCCCCGGGCGTTGATGACCCGGTGCCAGGAGACGGTGGATCCCGGTGGCAGCGCGAACATCGCGTACCCCACCTGGCGAGCCCGACCCGGCAACCGGGCGAGCCGTGCCACCTGGCCGTAGGTGGCCACCGAGCCCCGGGGAATCTTCCGGACCCAGGCATAGATCCGCTGGTAGGTCGAAGCGCTCACGTCATGAAGATACGTTGACGGGACCGACGATGCGCCGTAGGTTCCGGGTTCTTCCCGCCCTTCGTCCCCATGACAACAGGCTCGGTTCCCATGCAGAAGACTTTCGCCTCGGTAGTAGCGTGCCTAACAGTGTTGGGTTGTTCCCAATCCGACCCGCGCGACAGCGGCAACACCGGCGGTGCCCGGCCGTCGCTGCCGGAGGCGGCTACCGCCGTGCTGCAGGAGCAACGGTTGCTCGACGAGATCACGATGCTGGCCTCCGACTCGTTCCTGGGACGCGGACCCGGAACCGCTGGCGAAGACCGGACGGTGGCCTATCTGGAACAACAGTTCAAGGCCATCGGCCTCGAGCCGGGCAACCCGGACGGAACCTATATCCAGCAGGTGCCATTGGTCGGGATCACGCCGAAGCCGACACCGCAGTTGGTTCTTACCAAGGGTTCAAACAAGCGAGTTCTGGCGTTCAAGACCGACGTCGTGGCCTGGACCAAACACGTGGCCGACTCGGCGTCGATCGCCAACTCGGAGATGGTCTTCGTCGGATACGGGGTCCAGGCCCCGGAATTCGAGTGGGACGACTACAAGGGACTGGATGGCGCCGGGAAGACTCTGGTCATGCTGGTGAACGATCCGCCGCTGGCCGACTCGACCCAATTCGGCGGCAAAGCCATGACGTACTACGGCCGGTGGACCTACAAATACGAGCAAGGCATGAAGCACCAGGCGGCGGCGGTGCTGATCGTCCACGAAACCGGGCCGGCCGGCTATCCCTTTGCCGTGGTGCAAGGCAAGACCGGCGAGCAGTTCGATTTGGTGACGCCGGACAAGAACCTGGGCCGGGCCCCGATCGAAGGCTGGATTACCCTGGACCAGGCCAAGGCGTTGTTCACCATGGCCGGGCAGGACTTCGATGGACTCCGGGCCAAGGCATCGACCCGGGACTTCGCGCCGGTGCCGCTCGGGGTTTCGGCCTCGATGACGATCAAGAACGGTCTCCGGACCGTCCAATCGAGAAACATGGTGGCGAAGATCACCGGTAGCGATCCCAAGCTCAAAGATGAGTACATCGTCTACACGGCCCACTGGGATCACTTCGGCATCGGCGACCAGATCAACGGCGATTCGATCTACAACGGCGCGCTCGACAACGCCTCCGGCACCGCCGGCATGCTGCAGTTGGCCCGGGCGTTCAAGGCGCTACCGACGGCCCCGAAGCGGTCGATTCTGTTCCTGGCGGTGACGGCCGAGGAGCAGGGATTGCTGGGGTCGCAGTACTACTCGGTCACGCCGCTGTATCCGTTGGCGAAGACCCTGGCCAACATCAACATCGACGGACTCAACCTGAGCGGGCGGACCAAGGACCTGACCGTGATTGGTCTCGGCGCGTCGGAACTCGACGACTATATCCGGGATGCGGCGGCCATTCAGAGCCGGGTGATTCGGCCCGATCCGGAGTCGGAAAAGGGGTACTACTACCGATCCGATCACTTCAACTTCGCCAAGCAAGGGGTGCCGGCGTTGTACGCCGAGGGTGGAGTGGACTACATCGGTCAGCCGGCAGATTACGGGATCAAAGCCCGGGAGCAGTACGTGGCGGAGGATTATCACAAGCCGTCGGACCAGGTCAAGCCGTTCTGGAAGCTCGACGGGGCGGTGGAGGACCTCCGGTTACTGCTGACGGTAGGCTATTGGGTGGCGGAGGCCGATCGGTTTCCAGAGTGGCGGCCGGGTAACGAGTTTCGGGCGGCGCGAGAGAAACAGCTCGGACGTTAGGTCAGGGCGGCCGTCGCGGGCGCCTCCGTGATCGCGACGGTGGCGTCGCGGTTCACCAGGATCCGTTGGTTGTTGCTCTTGGGGTCGATCGGGAGCATGAAGAAGTTGTTGCCCAGGGGTGGAAACCGGTTCGACATCCCGACGATGGTTTCCCCGTCCGCAAACCGGACCGCGATCTTCTTTTCGCCAACTAACCTCGGGTCGCCGGGGGTCGGATCGGTGGCCTCGTTGTGCGCGGGGTTCCCGGTCGGATCTTTGACGAAGAACAGGGCCTTCAGGTCGATGCATCGAACCTCGACCACCTGCTGATCGGTTCCCCGAATATGGCGGGTCTTCTTGGTCGGATCGACGTTGAGACTGGTACCCTTCATCGGGGTACCGTTCCGAAATCTGGCAACGACATGATTGCTGATCATGGTTGGCCTCTCAGCAGGTCCCGCACCCGGCCACGGCTGAACAATGCAACTATTCGTGAAATAAGAGATTGGGCCGCCGAACGGGGCCGCAGTCTGGGGTCGTTTTGGGCGGGCAGGTCGGGCCGGTCAGGGTGACCGGGCCATCGCCCGGAGAATCGCGAGCACTTCGCGGCCAGCCGCGGTGTTCGGGGCCACGACCTCGAAGTGCCCGGCCGCCGGTACTTCGATCAGCCGGACCTGGTCGCCGGCGGCCCGGGCCGCGGCGGCGTAGGTTCGAGACAATTCCGGCGGTACGATCTGATCGTTGGCGCCGGTCAGGATCGCTTGGGTGATGCCTAACGGAAGTCGCCGGCCGGGCGACGCGTCGCGGTAGCGGTCGGGAAACTCGGCCGCGGTGCCACCCATGAGGCGGGGAATGGCGTCACCGCAAATCTGGGTTCCGTCCGGCCTGGCCCACGCCAAATCCGGTACCGCGGCCAGGGCGAGGATGGCGGTGGGTCGGAGTGCCCCGCTGGATTGCTTGGCGCGGACGCCGGTCCAGAGGGCAAAGTGCCCCCCGGCGGAGTGCCCGGCCACGATGACGCGGCCGGTATCGAGACCGAACGCCGGGGCGAGTTGCCGGACGTAGTCGGTTCCGGCGCCGATGTCATCGAACGATCCGGGCCATCCGCCGCCCGGGTTGCCGACCCTCCGATACTCGAGGCTCCAGACCGCAATGCCTTCGGCGGCGATCGCCCCCGCCAGGCTTCGGATGTGCCGCCGGTCAAACGCGGCCAGCCAGCACCCGCCGTGAATCAGGACCACCACCGGTGCCCTGCCGCTACCCCTGGCCCGGAACAATTCGCCGAACTGGAGGGAATCCGCGCCGTACCAGATGGTGGTGTCGGGCGCCGGTTGGGGCAGGGCCACCAGGTCGCGAGCGGTCATCATCGTTTGGGCCGAGAGTGGCGCGGCAGACAGCAGACCCAGCAGGGCATAGCGAGCCATCCGAAGCGGCATTGTCAGTCCAGTTCGTCGAGTGATTTGGGCCAGTCTTGCTTGAGCAAACGCGACAGCGCCCGGTCCGCCAAGAGCCGGCCCTCGGTTTGGCACCGGGCACAATAGTTGGTTTCGTTGTCGGCGTAGCGAATCCGTTGCACCGGGCTGCCACAGTCGGGGCAGGGTTGCCTGAACTTGCCGTGGACCGCCATGCCAGGACGGAACGCGGTGACCCTAGCGGGAAAGGCACCGTTCCGATCCTTGGTGAGGAGGTCGGTCCACTCGGTCAGGATCCGCCGGCAGGCGTGGTAGAGCCTGGTGACCTCCGGTGCGTCGAGATTCCGGATCAACTGGAGCGGTGAGATCCGGGCCGCATGGAGGATTTCATCGGAGAACGAGTTGCCGATGCCATCGAAGGTCTGGGGATCGGTAAGCGCTCGCTTGAGGGTGTGGTTGCCCCGAACCGGCCGTTCGGCGAACACGGCCTCGCTCGCGTGGAGTACGTCGAGTCCGCCCCGCTCGAACTGATCGAGCGCGGCGTGATCCTCGGCTACGTGCAGGGAGGCGCGTCGCTTGCTCCCGGCCTCGGTCAGGAGCAGGGTCCCGGTGCCGAAATCGAATGCGGCCAGAGCAGACTTTGCCCCGATGGCGGTCCCGGCCGGCTTCCAATGCAACCGGCCGGCGATCATCAGGTGAATCACCAGCCAGGCCTCGTGGTCGAGCCGGATGGCGAGCCGTTTCCCGATTCGCTGAACCTCGGCAACCCGGTGCCCGTGGCAACTCGCGAGCGTGGCCTCGACCGTCCGGAGGAGAAACGGGGTCTTCAGCCGAACGGTGAGCAGGGTTTGCCCGAGAATCCGTTCGCGCAAGGCGTCACGATAGTTGACGATGATCGCGCCCCGCCACCCACGGCGCTTCCGTTGCTCGGCCAAGAGTGCGAGGTGTTCGGCGTTGACCTCGGGAATGACCAACGGCACGTCGGATGCGAGGCGGAACGGGCTCGTGTTGGTGACCACGACGGTTCCGGCACCGGCCCAGAGGGGCTCGATGGTGGTGGCGGCCCCGGTATCGAGGGCCGAGAACGCGAGCGGGAGGCCGGTTGGGCGGTCACTTGGCTGGACGATCAAATCGCCGATACGGCTGGGGAGTGGGGTGGTTTCTCGCCACCGGACCACGTCGGCGTAGCGCCGCCCGGCGCTGGCGGCCGAGGCGGCGAGGTATTGAATCTCGGACCAGGGGTGGTGTTCGAGCCGGCGGACTAATTTCTGGCCCACGGTGCCGGTGGCGCCCAGAATGGCGACGGGGATTTTGCTGGCGGTCATGAGGTCTCCGAACAGCGAAACCCCCGCGCATCGGATCGAGGCGCGGGGCGGTGGTGTTCGAGTTATTCACGAACCCGTCAGTAACGCCCGTTGCCCCGGCCACCGGTCATGGTGGCCCGCATGGTCGTCGTGGTCATGGACGGTGAGTAACTGAACATGTCAGGCAAGGTATTGAACCGGCCAAAATCGCGCCATGCTTGCGCGGTCTGGGGTTCGGCGTTATCGTCTGGTCACAATTGTTCACCGTGGCGTTTTGTCGGCGTATTGCTGGCCACGTTAATCCACAGCTAAAAAGCCACGCGTCCGCGTGTCTTTTTTGGCACCGGGCGTTTGTCGTTTCCCGGGCCAGGACGAGCCAGCGGATGGTGGGGCAAGGGGAAAGCCTATGACCGTCGTTTCGCTCCAATCGTCCACTCGGCCGGTGCCGCTCGCCTGTGCGCACTGTGCCGCCATCCACGAACCCGTCGCGTCCGCCGTGTGCCTGGAGTGTCTCGGGCCGCTCGAACCGGTCTACCGGGCCGGGCGGACGTTGCCATCCCGTGAAGAGATTGCCAGGCGGGCTCCCTCGATGTGGCGCTACCGCGAGTGGCTCCCGTTCGAGGGCCAGCCGGTGCATTCCCTCGATACTGGTTTCACGCCACTGGTCGAGGCTCCGCGACTGGCCGCGCGGCTCGGCGTCGCTCGGGTGTGGATCAAGAACGACACGGTGTCCCACCCGAGTCTCTCGTTCAAGGACCGGGTCGTCGCGTCGGCCATCAACGCCGCCGTTGGCCTGGGTCTCGAGACGGTTGCCTGCGCCTCAACCGGCAACCTGGCGATTGCCGTCGCGGCCCATGCGGCCCGGGCCGGCCTGCCGGCCTGGGTGTTGGTGCCGGAGGACTTGGAGCCCGCCAAGATTCTGGCCAGTGCGGTGCATGGGGCCCGGGTGCTTCGGATCCAGGGCACCTACGACGACGTGAACCGGTTGTGCGTCCAGCTCGCGGACCGGTATGGGTGGGGGATCGTGAACGTGAATCTCCGGCCCTACTACGGCGAGGGCTCCAAGACCGTGGCATTCGAGATCGCCGAGCAGTTGGGGTGGCGGTTGCCGACCGCGGTGGTCTCCCCGATGGCGGGCGGCTCGCTCTTGAGCAAACTGCACAAGGGTTTCGGGGAAATCCTCGATGCAGAGTTGGCCACCGGCGATCGTCCCCGGCTGTTCGGCGCGCAGGCGTCGGGATGTGCCCCTATTGTGCGGGCGCTCGAGGCGGGGGAAAGCCGGATCACGCCGGTCCAACCGAACACGATTGCCCGGTCGCTCGCCATCGGGGCTCCCGCGGACGGAGCCCGGGCGCTCCAAGCGATCCGTTCCAGCGGGGGGTACGCCGCCGCGGTCTCGGATCCGGATTTGATCGACGCCATTCGGGTCCTGGCCGAGACCTCGGGTGTGTTTGCCGAAACAGCCGGGGGAGTGACCTGTGCGGCCGCCCTGGCGCTTGCGCGGGCGGGTCAGTTCGCGCCCAGCGACGAAGTAGTACTTTGCATCACGGCTCACGGGCTGAAGACCCCGGATGCCGTCTCTCCTGACCTGTTTGACCTGCCGATTGCCTCGAGTCGCCTGAGCGACGTGGCGCGGGTCATTGAATCAGCCTAACCCAAGGAATGAAACTCATGGCTATTACCGTCAATATTCCCGCTCTGCTCGCCCGCCATGCGGGGGGACAGCGGCAACATGTGGTAGCCGGCGCGACCGTCCGCGAAGCGATCGATCAGGTCACCCGCGATTACCCGGAGTTCGGCAAGCGGTTCACCGAAGCGACGTTGCCCGGCAACGAGTTCGTCACCGTCTATCTGAACGACGAGGACGCCCGGTTTGCTGGGGGGCTCGATACCCCGGTCAAGGCGGGCGACGACGTCAGTATCGTGTCGGCGATCGCGGGGGGCTAACGACCATGACGACCGCTACGCTTTCGCCGCCGGAACTCGTCCGGTACAGCCGGCATGTCATTCTCCCCGAAGTAGGGCTCGCGGGTCAACAGCGACTCAAGGGGTCGCGGGTGCTGATCGTGGGCTGCGGGGGGTTGGGGTCGCCGGTGGCGCTTTACCTCGCGGCCGCCGGGGTCGGGCACCTCGGTTTGGTGGATTTCGACCACGTCGATGCGTCGAACCTCCAGCGGCAGATTCTCCACAGCACGAGTGCCATCGGCCAATCGAAACTCGACTCGGCGGAGGCGCGGCTTCTCAATCTCAACCCGTACGTCAGGGTCGAGCGGTATGAGACCAGGCTGGTGGCGGCCAATGCGCTCGAGATCATCCAGGGCTACGATGTGGTGGTCGACGGGACCGATAATTTCTCGACCCGGTATCTGGTCAATGACGCCTGCGTCATCCTCGGAGTGCCGAACGCCTACGGGAGCATCTATCGGTTCGAGGGCCAAGCCTCGGTGTTCGCGACGAAGGACGGCCCGTGCTATCGCTGTCTGTTCCGGCAGCCCCCCCCGGCCGGCGCGGTGCCGAACTGCGCCGAGGGCGGCGTGCTTGGCGTGCTTCCCGGGCTGGTCGGGACCATCCAGGCCACCGAGGCGATCAAGCTCCTGCTCGGCATCGGGCGGTCGCTGATCGGGGAGCTGTTGCTGGTGGACGCCCTCGACATGGAGTTCCGGCGGCTCAAGGTCCGGAAAGATCCCGAGTGTCCGGCGTGCGGCACCCGAGAGATCCGGGAGCTTCAGGATCTCGAGGTCGAGTGTGCCGTACCGGAGGTGAAGAAGGGCTGGGATATTTCGGTGCTCGAATTGGCCGAACGCCTCCGGGCGGGGCGCGACCTGTTCTTGCTCGATGTCCGCGAACCGCATGAGTGGGAAATTGGACGGATTGAGGGCGCCGAGCTGGTGCCGTTAGGCGAACTGCTCCGGTCGCTGGACCGGGTGCCCCGGGACCGGGATGTGGTCGTGTACTGCAAGGGCGGGGCGCGGAGCGCCCAAGCCGCGCACTTGCTGGGCGAGGCGGGATACCTGCGGGTTGAGCATCTGCTCGGCGGGATCCTGGCGTGGTGGGGGGCCGAGATCGACCCGTCGTTGCCTGCTCAGGATCGGTTGACGCCGGGGTCTTAGGACTTCAGATAGCGGTCGAGAAAGGCCTCGAGGCGGCGGTAGAGGTCGATCCGGTTGGCGGGGTCCCGGAACCCATGTGGCTCGCCGGGGTAGCTCCTCGACTCGAAGACCTTGTGATGGGCCCGAAGCGAATCGACGGCGCGAAGGTACTGCCGGTAGGGCGCCCGGACGTCGGCCTCGCCGTGCATGACCAGCAACGGGGTGGTGATGTGGCGCAACCGGGCCAGCGTGTTGCTCACCGCATAGATCGTAGGGCGCTCCTCGGGCGAACCGCCGTGCCCGGTTTTCGTGAAGATCCGGCCCAGCCGGTCGGCATTGGTGTAGGCATCGCCGAAATCGTAGATCCCCGCCATCGGTACCGCCGCGTCGAACACGCCGGGCGCTCGCGCGATGGCCGCCATGGTCTGGATCCCGCCATAGCTGTAGCCGTAGATCCCGACCTTGCCGTTGGACCAGGGCTGGGCCTTGAGGAACCGGCCGGCCGCGGCTGCGTCTTGGGCTTGCCCGTTGGCCCAGTCGTTGACCCCCAAGTCTTGGAATGCGCGCCCGAAACCGGAGCCCCCGCGATAGTTGATGGCGAGCACCACATAGCCTTTCGAGGCGAGGTACTGCTCGAGCAGGTTCAGGGTCTGGAGGTAGGAGTTGGTACCGCCGCCGTGGACTTGGACCAGGGCGGGGTACCGGCCGTTAGGCTTCCAGCCGGGCGGGCGAAAGAGGAAACCCTGCACATAGAGGCCGTCGTAACTCTCGAACGAGATCTCTTCGGGGGTCTCAACCGACTCCCACCGGTCGGCGAAGGCGGTGAGGGGCCGGGGTGGTCCGCCACGCCGGTCCATCAGGAATACCTCGGGCCCGGTGGTCGGCCCCGATTGAATGAAACTGATCCGGTTGCCGCTGCTGGACATGTCGATGGACCGGATGGCGCCGCCCAGGTGCGACACCCGGGTGGCCACGCCCCCGGCCGAGGGGACCGACCAGAGGTGGAAGGCTCCCCGTTCCTGGTACGGAAAGAGGAGCGACCGCCCGTCGGCGGCCCAGACGACCCGCTGGCTATGGAGCCAGTCGGTTCCGAAAATCTGCATGGCCACCGTCCGCTCGGCGCCGGTGGCCGCATCGACGACGCAGATCTCGGCAAGGTCCTCGTACCAATACCCTTGTTTTGAAGTGCAGAGGAGGGCAATCGACCGTCCGTCGGGTGACCACGCCGGCGTGGTTGAGGCCATCAGGCCCCGGGAAAGTTGGCGGGCGGATCCGGACTGGACGTCCACGACCCAGAGGTCGTCGGCCCAATAGTCGCCTTGATTGGACACGTAGGCGATCGAGCGCCCATCCGGGGACCAGGCTGGGGCAAACCGGGGATCGTCGAGGGCCATGGCCTGGCGGGTGAGTTGCCTGGGAGCGCCGCCTGCTGCCGAGACCACCCAGATGTCCTGGGCTCCGCTTCGGGTCGAGTAGAACGCGATCAATCGGCCGTCCGGCGACACGACGGGTGCCCGCTCGTCGTCGCGATCGGCCGTCACCCGGAGGCGGGCGGTGCCGCCGATCGATGCGGTCCAGAGATCGCCGTCGCTCTGGAAGGCAATGCTTCGGCTGTCGGGAAACCAACTCGGGGAACTGCCGGCCATCCAGAACCGCGGCGGGCCAGGCTCGGGCCGAGCCGCCACGAGGAAGATCCCGCGGCCGGCCGGGGCGTTGGCTACGACCGCCACCGACTGACCGTCCGGCGCCATCGCGGCTTCGACCGCGCCGCGGCTCCGGGTCTGGATGTTCTCGATGGTCAGGGCAACCGGCTGCTGGGCCGCTGCCGCGGCCCCGAACGACAGTGAGAGCAAGAGTGACATGGTACTACAATCTCGCTCAGGCCGGGAAAACGGCTAGGCCTTCGCCTGGTCAAGCCCCGGGCGGGTTCCGCCGATACTTGGCGGTATGTCGATCCTAAGCAAGCGGCCCGACGGGGGCGGGATGAGTGCCGAGACCAGGAACCGGATCTTCGAGCCGTTCTTCACGACGAAACCGGTGGGGCGGGGATCAGGGTTTGGCTTGGCGGTCGCCGATGGCGTGATCCGAGGGTACGGCGGGGCGATCGAGGTCGAGACGGCGCTCGGTACCGGGTCGGCGTTCTCACCCTACCTGCCGGCCGACGACGCGGTTCCCGCTCCAGCGAGTGCGGCCAAGGCCGAGCTGCCGAAGGCCGGTTTGGGGGGCGGCCGCCGGGTGCTTTTGGTCGACGATGATCCGATGGTGCTCGGGATCCTCAGCCGAATTCTTGGCCGGGCCGGCTATCGGGTGACGTCGCATGGCGACCCGGTCGAGGCCTTGGCCGCCCGGGGCGGAGCCCACAGCGCCCTCCAAGAGCCGGGGCTCTGGTGAAGGAGCCCCGATCGGTGCAGACTACCCCAGCCCCATCGACTCCGGAGCGCTTGTGCCGACCCCTGATTCAGCAATCGAAGCCTACCGCCGGCATCACCCTCGGTCCGCCGAGCTCCATGCCCGCGCCACCGCGCTCTTTCCGGCCCAAGGCGCCACCCACTTCTCCCGGGTTCACAACCCGTACCGGCCCTACATCGTGCGGGCGGCCGGTGCCCGGAAGTGGGACATCGACGGACACGAATACCTCGACTACGTCATGGGGCACGGCTCGCTGGTGCTTGGCCACTCGCATCCCGCGGTGGTCGAGGCCATTCAGCGCCAAGCCGCGCTCGGCCTTCACTACGGGGACAACCACCCACTCGAAGTGGAATGGGCCGAGCGGATTCGAGCTCTGATGCCGACAGCGGAGCGGATTGAGTTCTGCGCGTCAGGCCAGGAAGCCAACCAGATGGGGATTCGGATTGCCCGGGCCAGTACCGGCCGACGGAAGCTCCTCAAGTTCCAGCACAACTACCACGGCTGGGCCGATGAGCTGGCGCCGAAGGGCGCCCCTGGGGCGATCGACGATCAGGTAACCGTCATTCCGGCCAACGATCTTGGCTTGGTGGAACAGCACTTGGTGAACCGGGATGTCGCGGTGGTATTGATCGAGGGCGGCGGCGGGCGGACCTCGGGCCGGGCCCCGACCAGCGTCGCATTCTTCCAGGCCTTGCCGGAGCTCTGTCGGCGATTCGGGACGGTGTTGCTGCTCGACGAGGTGGTGACGGGGTTTCGGGAAGCGCCCGGTGGCTGGCAATCGGTCGTTGGGATTGTGCCGGATCTCACCACGATTGGGAAGGCGGCGAGCGGCGGCCTCGCAGCCGGCGCACTGCTCGGCCGGGCTGATTTGCTGGCGGCGTTGAGCCCCTCCGCGGCGGCCGACCGCCGGGTGGTTCATGGCGGCACCTGGAATGCCGTCCCGATCAGTTGCGCTGCCGGGATCGCGGCGTGCGATCTCTATCCCGATGGCACACCGCAGCGAACGGCACGAGCGCGAGCCGATCGATTCCGGCGGGATGTCAACGCGATGTTCCGCCGGATCGGGGCACCGGCGCGGTGCTATGGCCGGTCGATCGTCCAGCTCTATCTCGGGCCGGTCGACCAGGATCCGGTGGACGATACCGCGGCTCCCGCGGCTACCGCGAAGCTGATGGATCCGGCATCCACACCCCGGCACCAGCGGCTCGATCTCCATCTCCTGGAGCGCGGGATCGCGACGATGCGGGGCGAGGCGCTCTGCTTCTCAGCCGCCCATTCGGAGGCCGATGTCGACCGGACCGTCGCGGCGTTCGAGAGTGCGGTCAGGGCCCTGATCGAAGAGGGCGGACTGGCCTGAGTCAGCCGGCCGGTCGGCTCAAACTGCAGGCTGTTGTCTCCGACCCTTTTGCGCGCTAACATGCTGACAGTTCCCGATCCTCCCACATTCCTATCCAGGAGGTCCGATGCGATTCACTCGGCTTCTCGTTTGGCTGCTGTTGCTGGCGGTGCCCGCCGCGGCCCAACAGAAACTCACTCCCGCGGACATTTTCCAGCTCGAGTACGTCGCCGATCCTCAGATTTCTCCGGACGGACAGCTGATCGTCTACGTCCGTCAGTGGCAGGATCCGATGACCGACCGCCGGTACTCGAATCTCTGGCTCGTCAAAGCCGACGGCTCGGATCACCGGCCCCTCACCACCGGCAAGTTCGTGGAGTCACATCCGCGGTGGGCGCCGGACGGGAAACGGATTGCCTACCTCTGCGATAAGGATGGCGGGCCCCAGGTGTACGTCCGCTGGTTGGACGGTGGGCTCACCCAGCCCGTCACCAACACGATGAGTCCTCCCACGACCCCGACGTGGTCGCCCGATGGGAACTGGATCGCGTTTCTCAGTCTGGTTCGAAAGCCGGCGTTGGTCGTCGGCCAGCCGCTCGCGGCTCCGCCGGGGGCCACCTGGGCGCCCCCGCCGAAATACACCGACAAGCTGGTCTTCCGCTTCGACGGTGTCGGCGAGGTGCCAACCGGTTTCGTCCATGTGTTCGTGGTCCCGGCCGAGGGCGGCACGGCCCGGCAGTTGACCAGCGGTGATTTCAACCACGGTGGGACGCCCTATGGCGGTGGCAGTATCGCGTGGGCGCCTGACGGCGCCGAGGTCCTCATCTCCGCCCGTCGGGGCGAGAACCCGGAGTGGAATTCCCGCGAGTCCGAACTCTTTGCCGTGGCGGTCAAGGATGGCGCCCTCCGCCGGCTCACCGATCGGTTCGGTCCCGACCAAAGCCCGGCGGTGTCACCCGACGGCCGGCTGATTGCCTACACCGGGTACGACGACCGGAAGCAGGGCTACCAGAACACCCTGCTCTACTTGATGAACCGGGATGGTTCCGGGAAGCGGGTCCTCTCGTCCCGGATCGACAACAGCGTCGGGAGTCCGGTGTGGGCCGCGGACGGCAAGGGCGTCTACGTCCAGGTTGACGACCGCGGGAACACCAAGGTGAACCTGATCGCGCTCGACGGGACCGTCCGGGTCGTTGCGAAAGACCTGGGCTCCGGCACCTCGGCCTACTCGGGCGGGAGCTTCAGTGTGTCGAAGGACGGCAGTATTGCCTTCTCGTGGAGTACCACCGGTCAGCCGTCCGAGGTGGCGGTGGTCCGTCCCACGCCGATCGCGGCGGCGGCCGCCAAGATCGTGACCGCGATCAATGCCGACGTGCTCGCCGATCGGGCCATCGGTCAGGTCGAGGAGATCTGGTGGAAGTCATCCAAGGACAGCCTGCCGATCCAGGGCTGGATCATCAAGCCCCCGGGCTTCGACCCGAGCCGGAAGTATCCGATGATCCTCGAAATCCACGGCGGGCCGTTTGCGAACTACGGCGATCGGTTCGACGAGGAAAAGCAGTTGATGGCCGCCGCGGGGTACGTGGTCCTCTACACCAACCCCCGCGGCAGTACCAGCTACGGCGAGAAATTCGGGAACCTGATTCACCATGCCTACCCCGGCGATGACTTCTTCGATCTGAACTCGGGGGTCGATGCCGTCGTGGCCAAGGGGTACGTCGATCCGGACAATCTCTTCGTGACCGGCGGGAGTGGCGGCGGCGTGCTGACGGCCTGGATGATCGGCCACACCAACCGGTTCAAGGCGGCGCTGGCTTTCTATCCGGTGATCAACTGGGAGAGCTTCTCGTTGACCGCCGACATGGCGCCGTCCTCGGTCAATAACTGGTTCCCTGGCTTCCCGTGGGACAACGCCGAGAATTACGCCAAGCGCTCGCTGCTCTCGGTGGTCAAGAACGTCAAGACGCCGACGTTGGTGATGACCGGCGAGGAAGACTTCCGAACCCCGATGTCCGAATCCGAGCAGTACTACAAGGCGCTCAAGATGCTTGGGGTGGAGTCGGTGCTGGTCCGAGTGCCCGAGGAACCGCACGGCATTCGCCGCCGGCCGAGCCACGAGGCCTCCAAGATCACCACACTCGAAGGGTGGTTCGCGAAGTTCCGCCGTTTGGTTCCCTGATGGCCGTGCCGGGTTCCGCCCGTCTGGCGGCCGTGATCGATGCCTTACGGCGGGACCCGGACACGCCGGCCCTCGAGCAGCATTCGCGGCGAGCGGAACCACGTACCCGGTGTACAGGGAGGCGACGGTGGCCGGCTCGCCGTCAATGACGGCCCGCTCGGTTTTCGGCGAGAGGAGGATGGCTTTGACGCGGGCGATCAGGTTCATCAAGGCTCCGTGGAGGGTATCCGAGGGTACTCTCCGGCGCCGAAAGGGATAAACGTGGGCCGACGGTTGCGCTGAGCCAGTCCCGCGTGCTAGCCTTGCCGAATGACAAATCCTCACTCCATCCGACGCGGCGGGTTGCTCGTGGTTGCGATCAGTGCCGGCTTCATCGGCTCGTCCGGCGCCCAAGTACCTGATACCAATGCGATTAAGAAGGCAGCGGCCGGCTTGATGGTGCGGAGTCTTGGGCCGGCCCTCATGAGCGGCCGGATCGCCGACCTCGAGGTCAACCCGCGCGACAAGTCCACGTGGTACGTCGCGGCCGGTTCCGGCGGCGTGTGGAAGACCACCAACGCGGGCACCACCTTCACGCCGGTGTTCGACGACCAGCCCTCCTACTCCATCGGCGAGATTACCCTCGATCCGTCCAACCCCGAGATCGTCTGGGTCGGCACCGGTGAGAATGTGAGCGGTCGTCATGTCGGCTGGGGCGACGGCGTGTACCGGAGTCGCGACGGTGGCCGGACCTGGCAGCGGATGGGGCTGGCCAAGTCGGAGCATATCGGCCGGATCCTGGTTCATCCGAAAGACGGCAATGTGGTGCTGGTGGCCGCCGAGGGCCCGCTCTGGTCGGCCGGCGGTGAACGTGGAGTCTACCGCTCGAAGGATGGCGGGGTGACGTGGACGCCGGTGCTCCAGATCGACGAGCATACCGGGGTGACGGACCTCGAGTTCGATCCGTCGAATCCCGAGGTAGTGTATGCGGCGGCCTATCAGCGCCGCCGCCATGTGTGGGGCTTCCTGGGCGGTGGTCCTCAATCGGCGATTTACAAATCGGCCGATGGCGGGGTCACGTGGCGCCGACTCGCGACCGGCCTCCCCAAGGGCGACATGGGAAAGATCGGCTTGGCGGTGACCGCAGCCGATCCAAGTCTCGTCTATGCCACCATCGAAGCGGGGGAGGGGGAACGGGGCTTTTATCGTTCCCGTGACAAGGGGGAAAGCTGGGACAAGCGAAACGGGTACATCTCGGGCGGGACCGGGCCGCACTATTACCAGGAAATCGAAGCCTCGCCAACCGATCCGAACCGGGTCTACCAGATGGACGTGTTCTTCCACGTGACCCGGAACGGCGGCGCCACATTCGACTATCTCGAAACCGGCCACGAGAAGCACAGCGACAACCACGCCCTCTGGATTGATCCCGCCGACGGGAGGCACCTCCTCGCCGGGACCGACTCGGGGGTCTACGAAAGCTTCGACGAGGGCGCCACCTGGCGGCATTTCCGGAACCTGCCGCTCGGCCAGTTCTACAAAGTGGCCTTGAGCAATACGGTCCCCTTCTATCAAGTGCTCGGCGGGGCCCAGGACGCCGGGACCCAGCATGGTCCGTCCCGCACCATGAACCGGGACGGAATCCGGAATCAAGACTGGTATGTCCCGTTCGGGGCCGATGGCTACGGCGTGGCGATCGACCCGCGGGACGACAACATCCTGTACTTGATGAGCCAAGAGGGAAACCTCTACCGGAAAGATCGGCGGACCGAAGAGGGACTCAACATCCGGCCCCAGCCGGCGCCCGGCGACCCGCCCGAGCGGTGGAATTGGGATTCGCCGCTTCTCTTGAGTCCCCACAATCCCGATCGGGTCTATTTCGGCTCGCAACGGGTCTGGCGGAGCGAGGACCGCGGGAGCAGCTGGACGGCGATCAGCGGCGACCTGACCCAGGGCGCCAATCGCTACGAGCGTCGGTTCATGGGCCGGGTCTGGAGCGTCGATGCGCTCCACGACAACAGCGCGATGTCGAAGTATGCGACCCTGACCGCGATCACCGAGTCGCCGGTCCAAGCCGGCGTTCTGATGGTCGGCACCGACGACGGAACGGTCCAGGTGTCGGCGAATGGCGGGCAGAACTGGATCCCGGCCGCGCCGTTACCCGGGCTGCCTCTGCTCTCGTTCATCAACGACGTCGAGGCCTCGCTGTTCGACGCCCGGACGGCCTACGTGGCCGCGGATGCCCACAAGATCGGCGACTTCTCTCCGTACCTCTTCGAGACGACCGACGCGGGCCGGACCTGGCGTCCGATTACCGGTGATCTTCCCAAAGGCACCTTGGTCTGGAGCATCCAGCAGGACCATGTGAAGCCCGACCTGTTGTTTGCCGGCACCGAATCCGGGATCTACTTCACCATCAACCGGGGCGCCAACTGGGTCAAACTGAGTGGCGGGGTCCCGACGATTTCATTCCGAGATCTCAAGATTCACCGCCGCGATAACGATCTGGTCGGCGCGACCTTCGGACGCGGCTTCTACATTCTCGATGACTACGCCCCGCTCCGAGAGTTCGGCCCCGCCGCGTTTGCCGCCGAGGCTCGGCTCTTTTCGGTCCGGGATGCGTGGTGGTTCGTTCCGTCTCAGCTTGGCCAGGCGGCGGGTCGGCCGGAGGCCGGGAGCGACGACTACACCGCGGCCAATCCACCGATGGGGGCGATCTTCACCTACTACCTCCGCGAAGCACTGACCACGGCTCGGGAACGCCGGGAGGCCGCCGAGCGGGCGCTTCGGGACGGGGCCAAAGACACGCCGTTTCCGGGGTTTGACCAGCTCCGCGCCGAGGCGGCCGAGACCGCGCCGCGGGTCCTGATCCGGATTGCCGACGCCGCCGGCCGCCCGGTCCGATGGATCGTCGGGTCCGGGGCGGCCGGTTTGCATCGGGTCAATTGGGATCTCCGCGGGCCGGCTCCGGACCCGGGCGAATTCAGTCAGCCCGGATTCCGGGCACCGTGGGAGTCTTCCCCGCTGGGCCCGCTGGCGGCGCCCGGCCGGTACACGGCGGAATTGATGATCGTCTCGGCGGCCGGTGCCCGCCGAATCGGGGAACCGCAAGGTTTCGAGGTCAAGCCGGTGCCTAACGCCCTACCCGGGACCGACTATGTCGCGGTCGCGGCCTTCCAGCACCAGGTCGCCGAACTGATGCGGAAACTGAACGGGGCTGGTGCGGAGATCGACCGGGCCCGGGAACGGCTCCGCTATATGCGGGCCGCTTTGGTGGAGGCCCCCCGGGCCGATCCCGGTCTCTCGGCTCGGATGGATTCGGTGACCCGGACCTTCTCGGCATTGAGCCTCCGGCTGCGGGGCGATCCGATCCGGCGGCGGCTCGACGAGTCGGCGGTCCCGTCGATTCAAGATCGCGTCGGCGAGGTCATCGGCGGGCATTGGGAGACCCGACAAACCCCGACGGCCACCCAGCGCCGGGAGATCGAGGTGGCCACGGCCGAGTTTGGGGTGGTGGCGCGCGCGCTGGCGGAGGTGGTCGAGGGGGATTTGGTGAAGATTGAAGCCGCGCTCGAAGCGGCGGGCGCTCCGTGGACTCCGGGGAGGCGGGTGCCGGTTCCCTGATGGGGTCGGGTTCGCCCTAATCCTGGTAGGAGAACATCAGCGCGTGGAACCGCCACCCCTCGCGCTGATGGATTGCCAGCAGCACCAGCCGGCCTCGGCTCGACTCGTCGTTCTGCCAGAAGACGAAGTCCGCCCAGACACTCGCCATCCGGCCTCGGCGCTCGATCCGGACGTTTTCGAGCCGCTCGCCCATTTTCTGGGTGGTGGCAAAACCGCGCTCCTGCGACCCGTAGAATTGATCCAGCCCCCGAACCGAGACCGCCCCCGCGGCGGTAGTCGATGCCACCGAGAACGTGGGGAGGAACAAGGATCGCCACTGCGGCAGCGTTTCCTTGGTGTAAAGATCGATGTAGTCACTCACGAGCCGGTTGAGGGCTCGGTCGAGCTCTTCCGGCGACTGGCCCCGGGCTGCCGGAGCGATTGAACCAGCGAGGGCGACAACCAAGATGAGGTATTTCATCTCCGGAACCTATCATGCCCGGCGGGCGAACGCGACGGTTGCCGGTCACTCCTCTCGACGGTAGCATAGGAGCGGCGGGCTTATTCCTCGAGGATCGATCTGATGCGGGTGACGCTGGTGACGCTGGTGGCCGGGCTCGTGTGGTCGGCGCTCTCCGGGACTCCGGGTCCGGCCGAGTGCCAGGACCTGGCGGTCGTTGTCGAGAAGAACCTCGAGGCCCGGATGCGTGACGGCGTGGTCCTCCGAGCGGATCTCTACCGGCCCGCCACCGCCGGCCGGTTTCCGGCCTTGCTGCAGCGAACGCCCTACTCGAAGAACCCGGGCCCCGGCGATGACCGGTTCCGCCGGTTAGCGGCGCGGGGATTCGTGGTGGCGGTCCAGGATACCAGGGGCCGCTATATGTCCGATGGCGCGGCCCGCCCGCACGATGAGGGCACGGACGGCTACGACACGGTGGAATGGCTGGCCGGCTTGCCGTGGGTCGATGGCCAGGTCGGGATGTTCGGCGGGAGCTACAGCGCCACGACCCAACTGCTCGCGGCGCCGCTCCGCCCGCCGCATCTGGTGGCATTGTTTCCCTCCGCGTCCTACGCCAGCCGGTACGACATGGTGTTCCAGGGCGGCGCGTTCTATCTCGCGGACGGTCTGTCCTGGAATCTCGGCCAAGCCATGGATGTCCGCCGCCGGGTTCTCCAACCGACCGCCGACCGGGACGGCGAAATCGGGCTGTCGCCGGCCGACCGGCAGCTCCTCCAGACCCGCTGGCTCTGGGACCTTCCGCTGGTGGCGATGGACGCACTCGACCTCAAACGATCCATGCCGGGCTATTTCGAGATGCTGGCGCACCCGTCCTACGATGACTATTGGGCCCGGTTCGACGTGGCGGCGCGCTACTCACGGTTCGAGGTGCCGGCCTACCACCTGACCGGGTGGTACGACGCGCTGCTCAACGGCACCCTCCGGAATTTCTCGGGCCTTCGGTCGGGGGCCGGGACCGACCGGGCCCGCCGAAATCAGCGGTTGATCGTCGGCCCGTGGACCCACGCTAGGCCTACCGTCGGCTCGACAACGATTGGGACGGTCAGCTACGGGGCCGACGCCGGCCTCGAGTCGTTCGAGTTGATGGTCCGGTGGTTCGATCACTGGATGCGGGCGGGTAACGAGTCGGACTATTCGGGTGCACCGGTCCGGATCTTCGTGATGGGTGAGAACCGGTGGCGCGATGAGTCGGAGTGGCCGCTCGCTCGGGCTCGGCAGACCGAATACTATCTGGGCGGCGGCCGGAGATTGAGCCAAGTGGCGCCCGCTCCGGCCGAGGCACCCGATCGGTTCGACTACGATCCGGCGAATCCGGTGCCGACCGGCGCCACCGGCGCCTATTCCCGGGCGCCAACCGATCAGCGGGCCGTCGAGTCGCGACCGGACGTTCTCGTGTACTCGACGGAACCGTTGGTCACCGCGGTGGAGGTGACCGGGCCGGTCGTGCTGACGCTCTGGGTTTCGTCCTCGGCCAAGGATACGGATTTCACCGGCCGTCTGGTGGACGTCCATCCTGATGGAACCACCCGGGCGCTGACCGACGGGATTCTCCGGGCCCGCTACCGGTCAGGCAAGACCACTCCCGCGCCGCTCGAACCCGGCAAACCCTACGAGTTGACCATCGACCTCGGCGCCACCAGCAACCTGTTCTTGCCAGGCCACCGGATCCGGCTCGAGGTCTCCAGTAGCAACTTTCCCCGCTACGATCGGAATCCCAACACCGGCGCGCCGTTCGGCCAGTCGTCTGAGTTGAGTGTGGCGCACCAAACGATTTGGCACGACCGGAACCGCCCGTCGCGGCTCACGTTGCCGGTGGTACCCCGGTAGCCCCGACCTACCCTCGATCGAATAGGAACATCGTTATGAGCACTCCCGCGAAACGTGGTCCCGCCCGGTTGATCCTGGGCCTTCTGGTGTTGGTCGTCGTCATCGTCGGGTTCATCCAGCGAGATACCATCGCGGGCCTCATCCTCAAGGGCGGCGACGTACCCCTGACGGGCGAAGCCGCCCAGAGCAGTCCGGACGCCAAACTCGCGATCGACTTCCTGGCCGCCCTTCGTGGAGCGGACCAGGACATGTTGGGACAACTCACGACCGCCGAGCAAGCGGTACGGATCCGGCAGGAATCCGACCAACCCACGCCGGAATACCAGGACACGAAGAGCATGATGCTCGCTGACCTGCCCGCCGAGCCCGCCGACCTCCAGGCCAGGATCAAGAGCGTGAAGATTCACGAGAACCGCGGCATGGTCACCTTCGAAACCAAGGCCAATTCCTGGTTCGTGACGCTCGAACAGGTAAACGGGGCGTGGAATGTGGCGGGATTCTAGCGGGCCACCGCGGCGATCCGAGATAGCCCAGCGTCCGAATTCTACTTGAACCACCCGATCCCGTACTCGAGGACGTAAAGACTCCCGTCCGGTCCAAGTTCCACATCGATCGGTGCCGCGAACTTCACCCCGGGCAGGAATGGCTCCATTGCCTCGTAGTCGCCGCCGGCGGTCAACGTCACCACTTTCATCCAGTTTCGAATCCAGTCGTAGATCAGCAGCTTGCCGTCGTAGTACCCGGGCACCGCGCCGCCCCCAGGATAACGCTCCGCCCGAAACACCGGTCCCGCCATCGCGGACCGGCCGCTGGTACCGGTCGCTGGAAAATCGGGCGACGCCGGGTAGGGATACCAGATAAATGCCGGCAGGGCCTTCGGGAACTCTCGAAGGCCAGAGTTGGCCCTTGACTCGTTGATCGGCCGGCCGGGATCGCATAGCGGTCCGGTGGTGCCGGTCGTGTGGTCGTATTGGCGATAGGGGTTGCCGCCGTCGTGGGTGCCCATTTCCAACCGCTGCCAGGGATCGAATTGATCGATCGGGACGTGCTGCTGATCGACACCACCCGCGTGCGAACGGAAGCGGGCCTCGTGGCGCGTACTTTCCAAAACAATATCGGCGTCCTCGCACCGGGAATCGACAAAAAGGCTGGCTTCATCGCGGCGCCGGTCACCATCGGCGACCTCCATGTCACCCTGGTCACGACGCATCTCGAAGCCGATCTCGGACCCGGGAGCTCTCCATTGGTGAGCCGACTTTGGGCCGCCCAAGTCGCCGAGATCGCCGGAGTCCTCGGGTCGACCCCCCGGGCCATCGTTCTCGGCGACCTTAACGACGTGACCGGTTCTCCCATGGACCAAGTTCTCCGGGGCGCGGGCTTCACCGATGCCTAGCTTGCACTCAAGCCGAATGATAGCGGATTGACCGGTGGCTGCTTCCAGCCGGACCTGTCGGACCCCGCGCCGCACTGCCAAAGCCGAATCGACTTCTTTTCGTCCGGGGACTCGACTGCGGGAAGGACCTTCGGGGAAGCGTACGCCGGGTCGGGATCCTGCCTTGGGAGCGCGTCCGGGAACCGGCCGGGCCAATCTGGCCGTCGGATCACGCCGGGGTGGTTGGATCGTTCGCGGTATCGGGGCGCTCTTCGGAGGCGGCGCAGTCCAAGTAGACGCCCGGGCCGGGCCACCGCGACTTACTGGTCGCTGGTGGCCGGCCGCGCGGGGCGGGAAAGCCGGAACATCAACACCGCCGCCCGCTCCGCCGCCATCTTGAGCGACGGGAGATAGACCCCCTCCTCAGGAGCATGGGCCCCGAACCCCTCCACGCCGAGGCCGTCGATCGCATCGATGATCGGCGCGACGAACGACACATCGCCGGCCCCGCGCCGCTCGGGTGGCAGGGCCTCGATGGCCGGGTAGCCAAGATCCTGGCTCACCCGATCGAAGATCGCGAGAATGGCCCGGTTGCCGTCGGTGGGCGGCATCCCGGGATACCCGTCCTCGAAGGAGATCGTGGCGGTCGTACCCGGCAAATTGTTCGCAATGATCTCTCTCATCACCGTTCGAGCCGAGTCGAGCTGCCCCGGCGTCAGCGAGCGAAGATCGCCCTGGACCACCAGATGCTTGGCGATGATGTTGGTTTTGCTCGCCGCCTTGCCGCTCACCGCGGTGCTGTCGAACGACACGTCGGTGCCTCCGACGATGGTGCCTGGATTAAAGGTCAGGTACGGCTGCTTCGACAGCCGTTCTCGAAACTCGTTCAGGATCCTGGCGGCCTCGAAGATCGCGCCGTAACCGGACCCGTCCCGAAAAATGGCCGACGAGTGGCCTTGGCGGCCCCGGACGGTGAGAATCCAACCCGAGGCACCCCGGCGGGCAATCGTGGCGGTGCGGGCGTCGCCCCCTTCGAACGCGAGGGCCACGTCGCTCCGGCGGGCCGCATCGAGGAGGTCTTTCCGGGAGACACTGAGCGGCCGCCCCGCGCTTTCCTCGTCGCCCGTCATGACGACGATGACCTGGACTTGATCGAGCGCGCCGGCCTGCTTCAGGGCCTGGAGCGCCAGGATCATCGCCACGTTGCCACCCTTCATATCCGCCGCTCCGGCGCCCCGGGCCACCGAATCCCGCTGGACGAATCGCTGTCCCTGGCCTTCGAACACCGTGTCGAGATGGCCGATCAGCAGGATCCGCTTGCCCCCGGTTGCGAACTGGGGACCGCGCCACTCGGCCACCAAGTGACCGGCCCGACCGAGCGAGGCCGGCATTGCAGCCCAACGGGTCGTGAAACCTAACGCCGTCAGTTCACGCTGGTATGCCTGGCCGACGGCCCGGACGCCGGCCAAGTTGAGCGTACCGCTCGGGATGTCCACGGTGCGCTGGAGCAACCCGACGGCCGAATCGTAGTGGGCCGCAACGGCCGCCCGGATCCGGGACTCGAGTGGTGAGAGCGCTTGGGCCCGGGCGCTGGTGAACGAGGCCCCGGCGATCAGGGTGGCGATGAGGCAGAGTCGGGTCATGCCGCAAAGATACCGACCGGCACCTTGCTCCGCACGATCCGTCGCGGCGATTGTTCACTCGGGAGGATTCCTCATGACGCATCTGATCGTACTCGCGGCCTTGGTGTCCCAGGCCCCTTCGATCGAGCAGCAGAATTCCGGCACCACCGTTCGGCTTCAGGCAGTATCCGCGGTCACCGACCGGGTGGCCTGGGCCAGCGGCACCGGTGGCACCTTCACCCGGACGGTCGACGGCGGCGCCACCTGGCTGGCCGGCGTTGTACCCGGCGCCGATTCGCTCGAGTTCCGCGATGTCCATGGCTTCGATGCCGATCGGGCAGTGCTACTGGCGGCCGGCCCCGGCGACAAATCCCGCCTCTATCACACCAGCGACGGCGGGGCCCACTGGACGCTGGCGTGGACCAATCCCGACCCCAAAGGCTTTTTCGATTGCATCGACTTCCATGGATTGGCCGGCGTGGTGGTCGGTGACGCGGTGGCCGGACATTTTCCGCTGCTGAAGACGACGGATGGGGGCCGAACCTGGGCTCCATACACGCCGCCGGGCGCCGTCGCCCTTGGCGCGGTTGACGGCGAAGGCGCGTTTGCGGCGAGCGGCACCTGCGTCGTGCTGCAACCGGACCAAAGCGTCTGGGTCGGAACTGCCAAGGCCGGCCGGGTTCTTCGATTTGGCATGGACAAAGCCGAGGCATTCGAACCGCCGATGCTCCGTGGCGGGGCGTCCGAAGGAATTTCGACGCTGGTGTTTCGGGATGCGCGGACCGGGATGGCCGGGGGCGGCGACTACACCAAGCCAACCCAGTTCTCCGACAACGTGGCCGTGACGACCGATGGGGGCCGCACCTGGACCGCCGGCGCCCGGCCCCCGTTCAGCGGGGCGGTTTTTGGGCTGGCCTATGTGCAGTCCCGCCCGACGACGGTGGTCGCGATCGGTATGAAGGGCGCCGCCTGGTCCGCCGACAACGGCAAGACCTGGAGCACCCTCGACGGCAATGACTACTGGGGAATCGGATTCGGCCGGGCCGGGGCCGGCTGGATCTCCGGCCCGAAAGGCCGGATCGCGAAGGTGACGTTCTAGTGGTCTACGCTTCAGGGTCCAGAATTGTGAAGACCGCCGCCGCGAGTGCCCCCCCGGCCAACGGGCCGACGACGTAGAACCAAAGCGCCCCCCAGCTGCCCCCGCTCATCGTCGCATTGATGAGCGTGGGGCCGATCCCGACCGCCGGGTTGAAGGCGCCACCGGAGATCCCGCCGCCCGCAAAAGCCGCCACCATCACCGTCATGCCGGTGGCCAGTCCATAGTACGAGTTGCCCTGGGTCTTCTTGGAAGTGGCCGTGGTTAAGACCACCAGGGCCAACGCAAAGGTATAGAGGGTTTCCACCAACAAGACCGCCAGATTCGACGCGTTGGCACTCGGCGCCGGTGCAAAGGTCTGCCCGGTAATCAAGTTGACGACGAACGCCGCCGCCGTTGCCCCAACGAGCTGACTCAGGACATACGGGAAGAAATCACCCGCCGGCAACGCCCCCCGGATGGTGGCCGCCAGCGACACCGCCGGGTTATAATGCCCGCCCGAGATCTGGCCGCCCATGTAAACCATGATCATCACCGACGTGCCGTAGGCAAGTGGCGTAAACTCGGACCCGGCCGTCACCGTCAGCCCAACGGTCAGCACCAGAAAAAACGTCCCGATAAACTCAGTCAGCAGCTTCCGCACAGCGACCTCGGTGGTGGGGTCTCGGACTCGGCGCTCGGCCGAGTGCCGAGTGCCGAGCAAACATACCCCGTGGACGCCCGATCGCTAGACCGCTTACCGAGTGGTTGCCCTGTCAATCGCAACCCGGGCCGCGTCGGTCAAGACCAGAGACCCACTGATGCCGGCGCGGGTGGCCAGTAGTTCATCCCACCGCTCGGTTCCAGCCCAAAACACCTTTTTCAACTCGGCCATGGCCGCCGGATTGCATCCGGCCAGCCACCGCGCCCGCTGGCCGAGCGCGTCGTCCAGGGCCTCGACGTTCAGAGCAACCTCGGCATACAGCCCGTGGGTGAGGGCCCAGTCGGCGGTCCGCCAATCGGCGTCGACGCTCATGGCGGCAAAGGCCCCGAGGCCGATTTTCTTCTCGATGACCGGGCCCACCACGAACGGCCCGATCCCCACCGCGAGTTCGCTCAGCTTGACCGCCGATCCGGACGTGCCGATGGCCCAGTCGGCCGCGGCGATGACTCCGACGCCGCCGCCCGCCGCTTTGCCGTGGGCCCGAACCAAGACGAACTTGGGGCACCGGATCATGGCCAGGATCACCCGGGTAAATCCTGAAAAGAATCGCTGGCCTTGTTCCGGAGTGGCAATCGATCGGAGTTCATCGAACGACGCCCCGGCGCAGAACGGCCCGGTGCCGGTGCTCGTGAGCACGATGACCCGGGCGCCGGGGTCTTGTCCCGCGGCGGCCACCGCCTCCGCCAACTGGTTGAGGATGGCGCTGGGCAGGGAGTTGCTCTTCGGATGGCCGAAGGTGATCGTGGCGATCCCGTCCGCGGTGGTCCGGATGACGTGTCCATCGTGAATCGGATCCTCAGACACCCGACCTCCGTTGCTCGTTAGGGGTTGCTCCGGACGCCGGTGGCCGAGAGGACCTGCCGCTCGGAGGCGTCGAGATGGCCTGCCAACAGGGCCCGGCACTCGTCGTGGCGGCCCTGGGTCAAGAATCGATATACCGCCCGATGCTCGTCGACCAGCCCGGCCAGCGACATCGAGTGGCCGTCGAGGTAAACCAGCCCGAGCCGCAGCTCGTCAAGGCACCCGGCAAAGGCCTGCTCGACTCGGGGACTCCGGTGGAGCCGGACGATGGCTCGATGAAAACCGAGATCGGCGTCGATAACTTGAGCCCCACCGGCGCCCGTCACGCCGACCAACCGCTCGAGGGCGGCGCCGACCTCGTGGTAGGTTTCGGGCGGTGCGCCCCGGGTGGCGTCGATCGCCCCGAGTTCGAGGAGCCGCCGGACCCGATAGAGGTCGATGACGCCGGCCCGGCTGAGGGAGGCCACGACCGCCGTTCGATGGGGGGCCAACCGCACCAAGCCTCGCTCCGCCAGTCGCTTGATCGCGTCCCGGAGAGTGTTGCGGGACACCCCGAGGCTCGCCGCGAGTTCGACTTCCGGAAGCGGCGTGCCGGCGGCGAGTGTGCCGCGGGCGATCCGATCGGCCAGCTTCGTGGCGACGAGATCGGCGCGGCCGGTAGCGATGCTGATAGGTGGTTCCATGAGGCCGGAAGTTATTGAGCTTGGTTGAACATCGCAATATCACTTTACTCCTTATCTAACAGACACTTGCGGTGGCAGTTGCGGGCTGATAATCTGGTTGTTCAACAAAGGATTCGCGATGAAGACCCCCCCCGCAACCGGGGCCCGGCGTGGGGCCCAACTCCTGGCTCGGCTCAAGGAGCGCCCCCCGGCACTCTGGCATCGCGGCGAGCGGATCGAGGATCCTACCACCGCGCCCGGCATCGGGGCGGGCGTCCATACCTTGGCCCGGCTCTACGACCTCCAGTGGACCAATCCGGACGACACCCTCTTCGACTCTCCCGATATCGGCGCCAAGGTGGGGCGGTCGTTTCAGGTTCCGAAGACGCTGGCCGAGTTGAAGGCCGTGTCCCGCTCGATGGGCCAGTGGGCGCAACACAGTCTCGGGATGATGGGACGGCTCCCGGACTACATCAACCGGTCGATTACCGGCTATGCGGCCGGCGCCGCGTTTCTCGGCGAGACCGACCCCCGGTTCGGCGCCAACGCCCGGGCCTACCACGCCTACGTCCGCGATCACGATCTCTGTCTAACCCACACGCTGAGCAGTCCGCAGGCCAACCGATCCGTCCATGCGGCCCAGCAGGCCGATCCGTTCCTGGCCGCCAAGGTCAAGGATGAAACCGACGCCGGCATCGTGATCCGCGGTTGCCGGATGCTGGCGACCCTGCCGGTGTCGGACGAGATCATGGTCTTTCCTTCGACGTTTCTTCGGAACATCGAGGAGGACCAGCGCTACGCCTACGCCCTCTGTCTTCCGACCGATGCGCCCGGGCTCAAGTTCCAATGCCGGGAAACCGCCGATTACGGCCGCTCGCACTACGATCATCCGTTGGCGTCACGGTTCGAGGAGATGGACGCGGTGGTGTTCTTCGACGATGTCTTCGTCCCGTGGGAGCGGGTCTTCCTGTACCGCGATGTGCCCCGGTGCAACGCGGCGTACGCCGAGACCGGCGCCTTGGCCAACATGGCCCACCAAGTGCTGGTCAAGAACATTGCCAAGACGGAGTACCTGCTCGGGCTGGCCTCGCTGATCGTCGACTCGATTGCCATCGATTCCTTCCAGCATGTCCAGGAAAAGCTGGCCGAAATCTGGATCAATTTGGAAACGATGCGGGCATTCTTGGTGGCCGCGGAGACCGGCGCCGCCATCGACAAGTACGGGGTGATGCGACCGGCGTGGGCCCCGCTCGATGCGGCCCGGAATCTCTATCCGCGGCTCTATCCGCGGATGATCGAGATCATCCAGCAACTGGCGGCCTCCGGCCTCGTGGCGATGCCCACCGAAGCCGACGTCAACGGACCGCTGGCCCCGGAGATCGCCCGGTACTTCCAGGCCGCCCGGCTCGACGCCCTGGAACGAATTCCGCTGTTTCGCTTGGCGTGGGATACGGCGATCTCGGCATTTGCCAACCGCCAAGTGCTCTATGAGCGCTATTTCTTCGGCGATCCAGTGCGAATGGCCGGGGTCTTGGTCGCCAACCACGACCGGACCGAGTACATGGACCGGATCCGGTCATTTCTCAAACGGGCCGCCGTCGACGGAGCCGTCGAGTGAAGGTTGCCCTTCTGGGCACGCTGGCCTGTGAACAACGCGAGCGGTTGGCGGGTCTGGTGACCATGCCGTTCGAACTCGTGCCACTGCCGGACGGTGCGCCGATGGCCGAGGTCGCGGCCACGTTGGGGACGACACCAGCCATGGTCACGCTCAAATACCAGCGCGGCATGCCGCCGGCCCCGGCCCTCGGCCTCCTGCATGTCGGGGGCGCGGGCTATGACGATATCGATCTCGACTACCTTCCGCCGGGTGCGGTAGTGTGCAACGCGTTCGGTCACGATGTTCCGATTGCCGAATACGTGATCCTCGCGATGCTCCAATGGTGCTCGCGATTCATCGAGGCGGAGCGGAGTCTTCGGGTCGAGGGGCATTGGCGCCTCGGGGGCCGGACCGGAGCGCCGCTGCAGCAGGAGTTGGCCGGCAAGACCGTGGGTATTCTCGGGCTCGGGCAGATCGGCCGGGCGTTGATCCCGCGGGCCCTGGCCATGGGCACCGAGGTGATCGTCTCGACGCGGACGCCGGGACCGCTGGAGCCCGGGGTGGCCTGGATCGGCGGACCGGACCGGCTCGACGAACTGCTGGCGCGGGCCGATTTTGTCGTGGTGACCTGTGCCTTGACCCCGGACACGTTGGGCTTGCTCGACCGGCGACGGCTGGCCACGATGAAGCGGACCGGCGTCGTGATCAATGTGTCCAGGGGACCAATCATCGAGGAGGCGGCGCTGTATGAAGCTCTACTCAGCGGTTCAATCGGCGGCGCCGTCATCGACGCCTGGTACCAGTACCCGACCCGAGACGATCTGACCGTGCCGCCCTCCCGGTTTCGATTTCAGGATTTGCCGAACGTCTTGATGACGCCCCACTCTTCGGCCTGGACTACCGGCATGATCGAGCGGCGGTGGGCCACGATCGCCGCCAATCTCGACCGGTTTGCCAGGGGCGAGCCGCTGGTCAACGTGGTGTACCGGGCATGAACGCGGCCGATTTTCGCCAAGCCATGAGCCAATATCCGACCGGTGTGTCCGTGGTCGCGATGGCGGACCCCGACGGCGTCGAGGCCATGACCGTGGGGTCGTTCACGTCCTTGTCGCTCGATCCGCCATTGGTGGTGATCTGCGTGGGGCGGCAGGCCCGGATGGCGCCACGGTTGGTTCCGGAGGCGGCGCTCTCGATCAACGTGCTCCGGGAGGATCAGGGCGCGCTGTCAACCTACTTTGCGGGGTCGTGGAAGGACCCCGCTCCGCCGCCGCACCGATTCGTGCCGTGGAACGAGGTCCCGCGGCTCGAAGGCGTCATCGTGACCTTGGCGGCGCGGGTCACGGCGCTGGCCGATGGCGGCGACCATCTGGTCGTGATCGCCGAAGTCGGTGGGGCCCATCTTGGAGTGGCGCCGCGGAACCCCCTGCTTTTTTTCGACCGGCGCTATCAACGACTCGACACCGGCCCGGGGGAGGCTGCCCCTGACCTGGATCCGGCCGAGGCCGCCAGGTTGTTCCACGAACCGTAGTAGTGACGGGGCTCAAAGTCCCCGGAGGGCGGCAAAGGCCGCGCTGACTTGGCTGTCGTCGAGCACGAGGGTGAACTCGGTGTAGGTCGAGACCACGTCGATCACGTTGATATTTTCCCACGCGAGCTGCTTCAAGATCCGATAGTAGGCGCCCGGCGTCTTGACGACGGCCGGCGGAAGCCGGAGCACCATGGCGGAGAGATTTCGAAGGGTGGCAATCCGGGCCTCCCCGGCAAAGGACTCCTCCACCACCCGTTCCAATCCCGCGCTCACGATCAGCATTGCCTGCGAGATGCCCTGGGTGTAGGTGACGAACGCCTCCGGGGCGTTGGCCAGGCGGCCAAGCAGCCGCCGGTGCTTGGCGCGAAGCGTCGGGCTGTTTCGAAACGTGAACTCCATCAGGTTGGATCGGATCGTCAGCTCACCGAGCTCGGGCCCGGCCCGGGCCCGGCCCCCCGTCCGCTTGCCGATTCTGGTCCCCAGGCGGCGGAGCGCCATCATGATGGCTGCGACACTCGCCTTCCGGAGGAGCCGGCGCTCGATCCGGGGGCGTAGCCGCCTGGCCAACGCCGAATGATTGATGATGCCGTCGATCAGAGCCGCCTCCAGAAATGGGGTCCGGCGGATCTCGTCCTCCACGATATCGCTGATTCGGTCCATTCGTAGAATTTAACACTTTGTTCCTTCTTGCCACAAATTTCTTCTCAAAGTTGGTTGGGCAGCCACGAAGAGTGCAGACTTGTCTCCACTCAGAATCCCCGTGGAGTGGCAACGATGTCGGTACCCTGTCCAGTGTGTGACGCGTCCCTGACCCTGGCCCCTGACGCCGTGGTGTCGGAACTGTTGCGGTGCCGTGAATGCGGATCGGAACTCGAAGTGGCGAGCCTCGATCCTCCCGCGGTCCGGGAAGCCCCGGCCGAGGCAGAGGACTGGGGCCAATAGCGATGCGGGTCGGCTTTCTGCATTCCCTGATTCGTCTCGAAGAGAAGATGCTGCTGGAGGAGTTCGCCCGCCGGGGCGCCGAGGTCGTGCTGCTCGACGACCGGGTCCTCACCTTCACGCTGGGGCAAACGCCGGTCGACGTCGATGTCGTGATGGAGCGTTCGATCAATCACTCCCGGGCGCTCCATGCCCTCCGGTTGTTCGAGAGCCAGGGCCTCGTCTGCGTCAACTCGTCGGCCGTGGCCACGACCTGCGGCGACAAGCTGCTGACCTCCGTGGCGCTGCAAGAGCATCAGGTGCCCCAGCCGGAAGTCCGGGTGGCCTTCACGCCGGAGTCGGCGTTGGCCGCCATCGAGGAGATGGGCTACCCGGTGGTGCTCAAGCCGGCGGTCGGGTCGTGGGGCCGGCTGCTCGCCAAGGTCAATGACCGGGATGCCGCCGAGGCGCTGCTCGAACACAAGACCGTCCTCGGCAGCTATCACCACTCGATCTTCTACATCCAACGCTTCGTCGCCAAGCCGGGCCGGGACATTCGGGCCTTCGTGATCGGGGACCAGTGCGTGGCCGCCATCTATCGGACCTCGCCCCATTGGATAACCAACACGGCCCGGGGAGGGCAGGCCACGGTGTGCCCCGTCACCGACGAGTTGGCCCGGATTGCGGTGGCCGGGGCCCGGGCGGTCGGCGGCGGGATCGTGGCGCTCGATCTGTTCGAGACCGACGACGGCCTTTTGGTCAACGAGATCAACTACACGATGGAATTCAAGAACAGTGTGGCGCCGACCGGCGTCAACATCCCGGCGTTGATCGTCGATTACGTCCTCCAACGCGGGGCCGGCGCGTGATGCCCGTCCGGGTGGCGGTGGTGGGTGGCTCGGGGTACGTCGGGGGCGAGTTGGTCCGGCTGCTGGTCCGCCATCCGTCTGTTGAGGTCACCCAAGTGACGTCCGAACGCTATGCGGGCCGTCCGATTACCGACCGGCATCCGAATCTTCGCAATGTTTCCCGTCTGGATTTCCGATCGGTCGATACCCTCGAGGCGGCCGATCTGCTTTTTCTCTGCTTGCCGCACGGCCGGGCCATGGAGACGATCGAACGGTACGCGGGCCTGGCCCCCAAGCTGATCGATTTGAGCGCGGACTTCCGGCTCCGCGACGCCTCGGCGTATCCGGTATGGTATGGCCTGGCCCACGCGCGGCCCGACCTCTTGTCGCGGTTCGTCTATGGCATTCCGGAATTGCACCGGGAAGCGATCCGCCACGCTACCTGGGTTTCCAGCGCCGGCTGCAATGCCACCGCCACGATCCTCGGTCTCCATCCGTTGTTTGCCGCCGGGCTGGTCGACCGGAATGCCACGGTCGTCGAGGCCAAAGTGGGGTCCAGCGAAGGCGGGGCCGAATTCTCCGAGGCGACCCATCATCCCGAGCGGAGCGGCTGCGTCCGGTCGTATCGGCCCACCGGGCACCGGCACGCCGCCGAGATGATCCAGGAGCTCGGCGCCGGCCAGATCCATTTCTCGGCCACGGCCGTCGAGATGGTCCGGGGTGTCCTCGCGACCTGCCACGTCTTCCTCAACCAACCGCTGGACGAGCGGGAGATCTGGCGAGTGTACCGCCAGGCCTATGGCGACGAACCGTTCGTTCGGATCGTGAAGGCTCGCGACGGTGTCCATCGATATCCGGAGCCGAAGCTCTTGTCCGGCACCAACTATTGCGACATCGGGTTCGAGCGCGATCGCCATAGCAACCGGCTCGTGGTGATGAGCGCGATCGACAATCTGATGAAGGGCGCCGCCGGCCAGGCCGTGCAGGCGTTCAACCTGATGCATGGCTTTCCGGAAACCGCCGGCCTCGACTTCCCAGGCCTCCACCCGATCTGACCAATGTGCCGTCTCCTGGCCGTTCGTGATGTCGAGGCATTCCCCGTGCCGGATCAACTCCGGGCGTTGGCGGCTATTGCCCGAGAGAGTAAGGAATTTCAGGGCGACGGGTGGGGTTGCAGCTGGTGGGACGGGGAGGCGTGGAAGGCGTATCGGTCGATTACGCCGATTTGGGAGGACCGGCTCGATCAATTCGGCCCGACCCGGGTGCTGGTGGCACATGCCCGGAGCGCGTTCCGCAACGAGGGCATTGCGGTCGAGAATAACATGCCGTTCGTCGACGGTGACGTGGCGTTTGCCTTCAACGGCGAACTCCGCGGAGTGCGCTTCACCGCCCCCGGACGGATCGGAGCGGAGAAACTGTTCAACGTCATCCGCCGTTTCGGGGGCGACGCCGATACGGCGGCCCTGGAACGCGCGGTCCGGGTCGTGACCCGGCGCACCGGATACATCCGGGCCATGAATTTCGTCGTGGCCAACCGCGACACGATCCGGATCGGGTCGCGGTTCAGCGAAGATCCCGACTACTTCACGATGTACCAGAAAGAAGCCGGGACGCGGCGGACGGTGTGTTCCGCGCCGTTTGCCGCCGAGTCGGGTTGGACACCGATCGCCAACGGCGACCTGTTGGAGTGGTCATGACCGGGTTGACTGAGGTGCTATTGGTCAAAATCGGGGGCGGTGCCGACCTCAACCTCCCGGGTATCGCCGCCGACCTGGCCGCCGTGCCCGGGCCGGTGGTGGTGGTCCACGGCGCCAACGCCCTCCGCGACCGGTTGGCCGATGCGCTCGGCCGCACCAAACGGGTCATCACCTCGGTGTCGGGGTACGACAGCGTCTATTCCGACGATGATACCATCGACCTCTTGATGATGGCCTATGCGGGGCTCGCCAACAAACGGATCGTGGAGCACCTCCAGCGGCAGGGCCGGAACGCGATCGGCCTGACCGGGATGGACGGCCGCCTGGTCGTGGCAACGCGCAACAAGGGCGTCCGGGTCCGGGAGGGTTCCAAGACGTTGTTGGTGCGCGACCGATCCGGCAAACCGACCAGCGTCAACGGCCCCCTGCTCCGACAGTTGCTCGCGGATGGCTACACCCCCGTCATCACAGTGCCGTTGATCGACGAGACCGGCGCCGCGGTCAACGCCGAAAACGATGACGTCGTGGTGGCCCTCCAGGGCGTCGTCCGAGCCGCCCGGATCCTGCAGCTGATTGAGGCGCCGGGTTTGCTCGCGGACCGCGACGACCCCGGATCGGTGTTGACCCGGGTCTCGCCGGCGGAACTCGAGCGGTTAGAGGCGGCGGCCACCGGTCGCTTCAAGCGGAAGTTGTACGCGTTGAAGAAACTCTTCATCGAGGGCGCGCCCGTCGTGATGATCGCCGATGGCCGGACTCCGCATCCAGTGGTCGACGCCTTGGCCGGCCAGGGGACGCGGATTGGCTGACCGGCCGGCCGTCATCGCGCTCTACCCGAATCGGGGGCTCTCGTTCGTCCGGGGGGAAGGGGCCTATTTGTTCACCCGGGATGGGGCCCGCTATCTCGATCTCATGACGAACTACGGGGCGAGCCTCTTGGGCCACAGCCACCCAGCGGTGACGGCGGCACTGGCGGAGCAGTTGGGCCGGGTCGTCACGATGCATGGAAGCTTCGGGAGCGACGTCCGGGCCCGCGCCTCGATGGCGATCGTGGATCGGTTGCCGATGCCGGGCGCCGGGATCTGCTGGCTCAACTCCGGCACCGAGGCGATCGAGGCCGCGCTCAAGTTCGCGATCGTGGCCACGGGTCGGCGGCACTTCGTGGCCGGTGCGGGCGGTTACCACGGCAAAACGTTCGGGGCCCTGTCGGTGACCCACGCGGGAAAGTACCGGGCCTTGTTCGACGGATGCCTGCTGCCGGTGGACCACGTGCCGTTTGGATCGGTGGCGGCGGTGGATGCCGCCATCACCGCCGACACCGCGGCGGTGATCGTCGAGCCGATCCAGGGCGAGGGTGGCATCGTGGTGCCGCCTAACGGGTACCTCGGCGCCCTTCGGGATCTCTGTTCGGCGCGGAAGGTGTTGCTGGTCGTCGACGAGATCCAAACCGGGGCCGGCCGGACCGGCAGGTTCACGGAGTCGGAGCGCGAGGGGGTCGAGCCAGATATCCTCTGTCTGGGCAAGGGGCTGGCCGGCGGGATCCCGGTTGGGATCACGGCGGTCACGCCGGCTGTGTCGGAGCGCTTAGCCAAGGGCGTGCACACGTCGACGTTCGGGGGAAATCCTCTGGCCGCGGCGGGCGTGCTCGCGACCCTCTCGGTCCTGACCGCCGAGTTCCTGGCCGGCGTCGAGCGCCTGGGGCAGGACTGGCGGGCGCGGCTGGCATCGATCGAGAGTGACCGGCTCGCGCTGGTGCGGGGCCGGGGGCTGATGGTCGGCGTTGTGGTCCGGGGCGATCGAGATCGGGCGCTGAAACATCTCCAAAAGGAAGGCGTGCTCGCCATTCCCGCCGGGGAGGATGTGATTCGATTCTTGCCGCCGCTCGTCGTCGACGCCGACCAGCTCGCGCACGCGACTGAGGCGCTCGATCGGGTTCTCAGCGCCCTCGATCCCTGACGGGTTGCGCCGGGCCGCTGGGCCTGCCGGTCCGTCACTACGCCTACGCCATTGCCGGCCCGGCCGGCACGGTGTTCATCGGGGAGCAGATCGCCAATCAACCCGGGGTGACGCTCCACAAGTTCACGCTGGCCAAGGCGAAGGCCGAGGTGTTCGTCAAAGGCGCCGGCCAAGTGGCCGTGTCCGGAGACGGGAAGAAACTCCTGTTCCGGTCGGGCCCGGCGGGACCTTGGTGTGGATCCCAAGCTTTGGTATCAACAACCCTCCCGCCGTGACGGCCAGCGATCGTTCCAGGAACTCGCGTCTCGAATTCGTCATGTCGCCCATGTTTGGAGTGAGGGGAGGCAGCGCCGACCTGTGTGAAGATACCATAAAACCATACCGGAGAAAGGTTTGGACACCTCAGAGGGGGCGGGTTAGATTGGATCCAAAGCAGTCCACTCAGATTAGGGTGTCACCATGGCCGCCGAAACCAAACCTGCTGAAGAGTCCGCCAACCTCGCCGCATTCGACGCTCGGCTGGCCCGGGATGAAACCGTCGAACCGAAAGACTGGATGCCGGAGAAATACCGGAAGCAGTTGACTCGGATGATGTCCCAACACGCGCATTCCGAAATCGTGGGCATGCTGCCCGAGGGCAACTGGATCGGCCGGGCGCCGAGCCTTCGCCGGAAGATGTCGCTGATCGCCAAGGTGCAGGACGAGGGCGGCCACGGTCTCTATATCTACTGCGGCACCGAAACGCTCGGTACCGATCGGGCCGAGTTGATGGACCAGTATCTGTACGGCACCGCCAAGTACTCCAGCATCTTCAACTACCCGACGTTGCAATGGGCGGACATGGGCGTGATCGGCTGGTTGGTGGATGGTGCCGCCATCGTCAATCAGACGATGCTGGCCCACGCCTCCTACGGGCCGTATGCGCGGGCCATGGTGCGGATCTGCAAAGAGGAAAACTTCCACAAACGCCAGGGCTACGAGCTCTGCGCGACCTTGGCCAAGGGAACCCCGGCGCAGAAGGCCATGGTCCAGGAATCCGTCAATCGGTTTTGGTGGCCGTCGCTGATGATGTTCGGCCCAAGCGACAAGGACTCCCCGAACAGTGCCGACCTCCTCAAGTGGAAGGTCAAGCTCAAATCGAACGATGATCTGCGCCAGCGGTTCGTGAACATGACGGTGCCGCAAGCCCAGGCCATTGGGCTCACCTTGCCCGACGGGGATCTCAAATACAACGAGGCCACCAAGAACTGGGAGTTCGGCCCGATCGATTGGGCGGAGTTCAATCAGGTGATCGCGGGCAACGGCCCGTGCAACCGGGAGCGGATCGCCGCCCGGCGGAAGGCCCACGAGGAAGGGGCCTGGGTCCGCGAAGCCGCGGCGGCCTACGCCGCCAAACAGCAGCCGGCGGCCGGTCAGGCCGCCTAACCGACGAGGCCCGACGACAATGACCCCCGAAACCAACGGTGCCGGCCAGTGGCCGCTTTGGGAAGTGTTTACTCAGCCGCCGGGCGGCAAACCCCACGAGCACGCCGGGAGTGTCCACGCCCCGGATGCCGAGGTGGCGATGCAGAATGCCCGGGACGTCTATACCCGACGCGGTGAAGCGGTGAGCCTCTGGGTCGTGCCGAGCGTTGCGATCGTGGCCTCCGCCCCCGGCGACGCAGGCCCGTTCTTTGACCCCGGCAACGACAAGCCGTATCGCCACCCCCAATTCTACAAGACGCCCCGAGGAATCAAGGTCTTCTGATGTCCGCTTTGTTCGAATACCTCCTCCGCTTGGGTGATGATCGGCTGATCCTCGGCCAACGCAACGCCGAGTGGTGCGGGCATGGGCCGATTCTCGAAGAAGACATCGCGATCGCCAACATTGCCCTCGATCAGATCGGCCAGGCGCAGCTCTTCTTGACGTTGGCCGGCCAAGTGGAAGGCGTGGGTCGCGACGCGGACGCCTTGGCCTACTGGCGCGGTGAGACCGAGTTTCGAAACCTCCAACTGGTCGAATTGCCCCGCGGCGATTTTGCGTTCACCATGATGCGCCAGTTCCTGTTTTCGGCGTGGAGCCACTTCCTGCTCGAGGGCGTGGCGAAGTCAGCCCATCAGGATCTGACCGGTATCGCGGCCAAGGCGGGCAAGGAGAATCGCTACCATCTTCGCCATGCCAGCGGTTGGGTGGTCCGCCTCGGCGGGGGCACCGACGAAAGCCACCGCCGGGCGCAAAGTGCCCTCGACGAGTTGTGGCCCTGGACAGTGGAGTTCTTCGGTGAAGACGACACCGACCGGGCCGCCGTTGCCGCCGGCCACGGCCCCTCGCCGGCCAGTCTCCGGGCCCCCTGGGACGCGATGGTGGCCGAGGTCATGGGGCAGGCTACGCTCGCGGTCCCGACGACCCCGGGCCGGATGGTCAGCGGCCGCCAGGGCCGGCATACCGAATATCTCGGCCGGCTCTTGGCCGAAATGCAGATCGTGGCTCGCTCCCACCCCGGCGCAACGTGGTGACCGCGAATGACGAGGCTCGGGTGTTCGCGATCCTCAAGGAAGTGCTCGATCCCGAAGTGCCCGCCATCAGCGTGGTGGACCTGGGCATCGTCCGGGGGGCGGAGGTCGACGGGACGCGGGTGACGGTCCGGGTGACCCCGACCTACTCTGGGTGCCCGGCCACTCAGGTCATCGAGCGAGACATTGCCCAGGCGCTCGAGCGCCATGGCTTTACTGAGGTGACGGTCAAGACGGTCTTCAGCCCCCCGTGGACCAGCGATTGGATCAATCCGGAAGCCCGCGAGAAGCTCCGGGCCTATGGGATCGCTCCGCCGGGAAAGGCGGAGAACGGCCTTCAGCTGGTATCGTTAGGCGGTCCGACGAAAACGGTGCCCTGTCCGTACTGCGGGTCATCCGATACCTCGCGCGAGAGCGAGTTCGGATCCACGGCCTGCAAGTCGATTCATGTCTGCCACGCGTGTCGCCAGCCGTTCGAGCACTTCAAGGCGATCTAAGCCGGCTTCAGGTGCAGGGCCCGGCGTCCTGGCAGATTACCGACCGAATTCCGTCCCCAAAGTCCCCCTAAATCTACGGTGAATTTTGGGGGCACCAACCGCCAGCCCCCAGCTGCACCCGCTGAAGCCGAAATCGCCCTCCTGGATTAATGCCCGGTGAATAATTGGGCTGCCGGCGGATTCGGACTGCAAGGGCGTGCGATCCGAGCCTGATGGCTCGTCCTCTTGTACCGGCTGTCATAGCAAGGCCACTTGGCGGGGAGCCAGTTTCGACCACAGCCAGAGCGACTTTGCGCTGACCGGGGCCCACCAGGCGGTGACGTGTCAGGCCTGCCACGGCGACAAGATCTTCACGGGTCGGTCGAAGACCTGCGTGTTGGGCCATCTGGTCAACTTCGATCAAGCCAACACGCCGCCGCACCAAGCGGCCCATTTCGACCAGAACTGTCCTCGAGTTTTCGCTCGGCACCCGCCAGGAGCCCAATTTCCGGACCGACGACCGGTTGTGGAGCGGGGTAGACGGCGAGGTGTTCCTGATGCGATCTTGGTTCGGCCTCGTCAACTTCACCAAGGAGTGGGGACGAGATCACCTGACCCCGACCACCGAACTACTCTACGCGGGTCTGAGCTATCGGTTCTAAGGAGCCCGCCGTGACCAATCCCGAAATGAAGTGTTCCTCCTGCGGCGGTGCCGTCGCGGGAAAGTTCTGTTCCCAGTGCGGCACCTCTGCCGGAGCCGCCGCGGCGTCGCGAGCCTGTCCCCGCTGTGGGCACGGTTCGCCGGCAGGTACCCAGTTTTGTGCCGCCTGCGGCACCTCGCTTACGGGTGCGGCCGCCGGTGGCGGGATGAGCCGGTACGTTCCGTGGGCGTTGGGTGGCGCGGTGGTGGTGGCCTTGGTCGCGACCCTGTTCCGATCGGCCGGCACGGCGGCCCCGATGGGCGCGCCCGGTGAGCAGGTGGCGGGCCCTGCGGGGACTCCGCCTGACATCAGTCACCTGACTCCGCGCCAGCGATTCGACCGCCTCTATACCCGAATCATCGAGGCGGCCCAGAAGGGCGACCAGGCCACCGTGGAGCAATTCACCCCGATGGCACTCTCGGCGTTCGGTATGCTCGACCAAGTCGACGCCGATGCCCGATACCACCTGGCCATGCTCCAGCTCCACGTCGGCGACGTGGCCGGTGCTCAGGCCCAGGCCGACTCGATCAAACTGGCTGATCCCAAGCACTTGTTCAGCTATGTGGTGAGCGGTGCGGTGGCCCGCTGGACCAAGAACGAGGCCGAACAGGCCAAGGTCTACCAGGCGTTCGTGGCCCAGTATGACGCCGAACTCAAGACGGCCAAGCCCGAGTATCAGGAACACCGGGCGATGTTGGAGGAGGTCAAGAGGACGGCCAGCGCGGCCAAACCCCTCAAGTAGACCAGGGTACCGGCCCTATTTCCTGGGGCAGGCCTCGCACTTCGAGGCCACCGGCCGATAAATGACTCGCGTCGTACCCTGCGGCCCCGGTTCCGATTTGTGGCAGGCGGCGCAGGCCACTTTCTGATGGCCGCCCTTGAGCGCGCCATGTCCGGCAGCGGCGAACCACCGAAAAGGCCGCCGTCGAAGCCGCCAAGCGGGCCGGATTGAGCGGCGATGGGCCCCGAGCCCAGCATCCGGCCATCAATGTGGACCACTGCATTGGCTGCGGCGCGTGCGTCACGGCGTGCCCCGAAGGTGACGTGTTGGCGGTCATCGGTGGCAAGGCGGCGTTGGTGCATAGCGGCCGGTCTGTCCGGTTCACTCCGGGCACCCGAGCGTGGTCTCCGCTTCGTCACCTTGGAAGCTGAAGATTTCGGCGGGACGGTGGCCAAGTATCCGCGCCAGAAACTGGTGATGACGAGCCCGGTCGAGTTTCCGCTCTACGGGAAACTCACCAAACGTGAGATTACCAAAGAAAACCTCCTGGCCATCTGGTCGGGCGCCGCCGAGAAGGGGGGGCTCGACGTGCGAACCAAAGAACCGGTCGAGGCCGTGCTCCGGGATTCGGTGGGCCGTTTCACCGTCCGGACGGCCAAGGGTGAATACCATGCCTTGGTGGTGCTCATGGCGATTGGGTGCCGCGGTACCCCCAACAAGCTCGGCATCCCCGGCGAAGAGCTTCCCCACGTGATGTACAGCCTCCTCGATGCCGAAGCCTACGAGGGCAAGCGGATTCTGGTGGTCGGGGGTGGTCACAGCGCGGTCGAAGCCGCGATGGGACTTTCGGTCCAGAAGGGCAACCGGGTCACGATCTCTTATCGGCAGGCCGAGTTCAAGCGTCTCAAGCACCGGAACGAGGTCCGGCTCCAGGAGATGATCGCGGCCAAGACCCGATCGGTGGTGTTCAACTCGAAGCCAGCGGAGATTCGTGAGGGGTCGGCCACCCTCAACGTCCAAGGCCAGGCCAAGCCAAGCCAAGCAGGTGCCGGCCGACTACGTCTGGATCTTTGCCGGGGGCACTCTGCCGAAGACGTTCTTGGAGGGGATGGGTATCGCGTTCGGCCGCCAGGACCTGAGCGCCGCCGCCCAAACGGAAGCCGAGTCGGGCGCGGCGATCGTGGCGGCCTAACGGCCGTCCGGCCCGGGAATGGTGAACCGTTCCACCACGCCGGTCAGGGTGTCGCCACCGATCCCCAGATACAAGTGCCGCTCGGTGATCGAAAGCTCGAACGTAAGGCGCCGCTCGAGCCGGCCCGCCAACTCGGCGATCAACGCCCGGTCCATCGCATAGAGCTCCAGCGCCTCGGCCCGGTGGATCCGTTCCCCTGTCAGGGCCTTCAACAACGTCGCCGGCTGTTTGTGAGTGTAGACGACGACGCGGGGCGCCGCCTTGCTGGCGCGGTGAAGCCGGGCGGCGTCCGGGGTGCCGATCTCGATCCAACTCTTCCAGGCGCCGGTCAAGTCGCGCACCGTAATCGCGGGCTCGGTCGTGTCGGACACCCCGGCCGAGAAAGCGATCCCCTCGGTGAACTCGAGACAGTACGCGAGCACTCTGGTCAGCAGGTGCTCCTCGGTTTCCGACGGGTGACAGGCGACGCGGAGTCCGAGCGTCTCATAGACCCCTCGGTCCATGTTGGCCAATTGGATGTCGAACGTGTAGACCGTCGAACTGAGTGCCATCCGGCTCAGCGGCCCGATCGAAGCGCGGCCACCGCCCGCTCGAGACCGGGATCCCGGCCGGCTTTGAGGTCCCGGTCCGCGAACACCGGGACCGCGATGTCGGGCGGGATCCCGGGCCCGTCGAACGTCTTGCCGTCCGCGGTCCGGAATACTTCATTGGGCAGTCCGAACCGCCAGCCGTTAGGCATGCGCCGGCCCAAGACGTCGGAAAAGACGCCTTGGGTGGGCTCGCCGATGCGAAGGACTTTCGGGGCTCGTCCCATCAGAGCCTGGGTCGTGGTTTCGCCGGCGCTGATCGTCAGGGGGCCGATCAGTTCGACGACCGGACCCTTGAAGCCCGGCCGGCTGCCGGGCCGGACCACGCTTGCCTGTCCGGGCGTCCACTTGGTGCGATCGGCAGGATCGATTCGGGCCTCCTTCGCGTACGCCACGTACTCCGCGGTGGCAAGACGAGAGGCCAGGGCCAGCCCGTAGGGATCGGCGCCGCCGAAGTTGATCCGGACGTCGATCACCAATCCGGTGAGCGCGGGATCGGAGAAGATCGTATCGAGCGCCGCCTCGAAGGCCACCAGGCCGGCAGCAAAATCCCCGTCTTTGGTGTACCCGCTCTCCGACAGGATCCGGAGGTAGCCGGTCGAGTCGTCGACGTGGCCGTACTGAACCTGATCATTGCACCATTTCTGGAGCGCGCCCGTGAGTCGTCGATCGGTCACGGACAAAATCCACGGCAGATCCTTGGTCCGGAAGTCAGCCATCCCGCTCTTCGCGACCCGGTCGGTGCCGCCGCGCAAGGTCCTGAACCGCCGCTTGATTGAATCGGCCACGATGAACGTGTGGGCGTCTTCGAGCCCGGCGATCATCCCCTGCATGATGTCGAAGAGCTGTTCCGGCGTCGTCGCCGGCGTCACGTTGGCCCGGGCCGCCGCCACGATGGCGGGCCAGTCGGCGCCCTTTTCGTCGAAGAGGATATAGTGCTCGGCCCACGTGGTGGCGAAGACCTCGAAATTGCCTTCGGGGGTATCGGGCGTCGGTCGGTCGCACACCGCCGGGCGGGTCGGTAACCGGCGGAGGACCATGTACGACGCCGCGCCGTCGCTCTTCAGCTGCTTCTGGCTTGGGTCGAGGCCCGCCGAAACGGCCAGAACCCGCCCGTCGCTCTCATAGGTGGCTTCGGTTCCCGGGTCGGTGGCGGCGCGCCGCAGGCCCGTGAAGGACGGAAGACAGGTCGTTTGCGTGACCTCGTACGCCTGGAGTGAGTCGCCCGTGGCCACGATCACGAACCCGTAGCCGTCGGACTTCCACGCACCCTCGAGGCCGGTCTGGGCCGGGGGCGCCGGCGCCTTCGGGTTCGAGCAGGCGGTTCCTGCCAGGGCAACGATGCCAACGAGGAGCTTCTTCATTGGAGCTCACCGGTTCCGGGTTTGATCGACTCATGGACGGCCACGATCCGCCACCGGCCGTCCTCCGGCGCCAGTACCTCGGTCCGGGCCACGAGTTCTCGCCAGGTTCTGCCGCTGGTGTCGGCTTTGGTGCAATCGAACATGGCGGTGACCACGGCCGAGGTGGGGCTCAGCACGTCGACCCGGAACGGCTCGCCCCAGGCGCACTCGACTTTGGTGTAGGTCGCGTAGCGGGGCGGCGCGCCGCGGAGGATCCCGCCCCAGTCGCCGATTTCACCGTTGCCGACATAGGCCGTGGTCTTGCCGTAGAAGGCGAGCACCGAATCGATCTGCCGGGCCCGCATCGCGACGATCATCGCGTTGGATACCGCTCGGACGGTGTCGGCGATGGCCGCCCGGGCGGCTGGGTCGAAGGGCGTCGCGGTCGGAGCCGGGCGGCATCCGGCCAAGGATCCCAAGCCTACCAGGGCCCCGGCGAGTCTGGTGAGTGTCGTCATGGGCTGAATATAGGCATGGTCCAGAGCACCGGGACGACACCCGCCGGCTGACCCGCTCAGGCAATCTTGACGTACTCGAAATCGCCGGGACGATTGTCGATCCCGACCCGCGGCGGCGCAATCCACCCCGCGTATTGACCGATGTCCATGACCGGCTGGCTCATTAGGTGCTCGATGAAGGCCTGGTCCTGGCCATTCGGCAGCATCGAATCCCGGCGCGCCATCCAGTCCGCCTCCGACACCAACCGCCCCTCCAAGTCGACCGCCACGTTCTTGAACTCGCCGATTTTCCGGTTGAACGCCACGCTCGGCAACCGGATCTGGAACTCGATCCCGGTGTTCATGATGACCCGGTTCCACCGGTCGATTCCCTTCTGGCAATCGTTCACGTAGTCGTCCCGGAGCCGCATGTTGAGCGCCGACAACGCCGGAACCTCCATCGTCAGGATCTTGCCGTCGACCGGCCGGAGCACCGGATAGGTGGCGTGCTCGAGCCGGTGATCGTCGTCGAGCTTGTCTTCCCGATACCGGCCCTTGATCCCCGCGTGATAGGCATTGGCCGCGTTGGTCGACACCTCGGCCCCGAAGAGATCGAGGGTGAGCGAAAAGTGGAGGTTGGCCTTCTTCTGGATGGTCGGGAGGTCGATCACGCCCAGGCTTCGGACCCGCTCGATGTCGGAGGGGTCGTCGATGCCGGCCGCCTTCATCGCCTCGCAGGTCCGCTGCACGATCCGGCCCACGCCGGTCTCGCCCACGAACATGTGATGCGCCTCTTCGGTGAGCATGAACCGGCAGGTGCGCGACAGCGGATCGAAGCCCGACTGCGCCAAGGCCTCGAGTTGCATCTTCCCGTCCCGATCGGTGAAGAACGTGAACATGAAGAACGACAGCCAATCGGGCGTGGCCTCGTTGAAGGCGCCGAGCATCCGCGGTGAATCGGCGTCGCCGGAGCGGCGCTTCAACAAGTCCTCCGCCTCCTCGCGGCCATCGGTCCCGAAATACTTCTGGAGCAGGTACACCATGGCCCAGAGATGGCGACCTTCCTCGACGTTGACCTGGAAGAGATTCCGGAGGTCGTAGAGCGAGGGCGCGGTCTTGCCGAGGTGGCGTTGCTGCTCAACGGAGGCGGGCTCGGTGTCGCCCTGGATCACGATCAGCCGCCGGAGCATGGCGCGGTGCTCGCCGGGCACTTCCTGCCAGGCCGGTTCGCCGAGGTTGGCGCCGAACGGAACCCGCCGGTCGGGCACTTGGGGGGCCAGCAAGATGCCCCACTTGTACTCCGGCATCTTGACGTAGTCGAACCGGGCCCAGCCGTTGGCCCCGACGCCGATGGCGGTCCGGAGGTACACCAGTGACTCCTGGAAGCCCTCGGGCCCCATGCCCATCCACCAGTCGATGTAGCCGGGGTGCCATTTCTCCAGGGCTTTCTTGACCCGCTCGTCGCTGCTCAAGCCGACATTGTTGGGGATCAATCCGTCGTAGTCGACTGTAGTCTCATCAATCATGGGTTACACTCGCTTGCGGTCGAAGCTGGGCTGAATGCCGGTACCGTATCGTTTGAGCGCGCCGTCGTCGCCGGCGGCGTTGGGGCGTTGAAAGATCCAATTCTGCCAGGCGGTGAGCCGGCCGAAGATCTTGGTCTCCATCGTTTCGGGCCCGCCGAACCGGAGGTTGGCCTCCATGCCGGTCAGCGCGTCGGGCGAAAAGCTGGCCCGCTCCTCCAGCATGATCCGGATTTCATCGGACCAATCGGTGTCGTCGTAGACGAAGGTGACCAGTCCGGCCTCGGCGGCCGCTTCGGCGTTGAGGGTCGCGCCGACCAGGCCCTCGGCCCGCGTCACGCTCTCGGGCTCGCCGAGGAAACGGGTGGCCAGACGGGTGAGACCGTTGCTCATCGGGTAGGCACCGAAGTTGAGCCGCGACAGAACCAGTGCGGGTTTGGGCGCGCCGCCGTCGCGGATGGCGGAGCGGTCGGCGGCGAAGGCGATTTCGGCCAAAGTGCCCGCGAAACAGCTGTCCGGCTCGATCAGCGCGACCAAAGTGCGGGATGTGAGGTCCACCCGCTTGAGCACCCGCTTGATGAACAGCCGGACTTCTCGGATGAACCAGTCGTGCTGGTGGGCCTCCAGGAACTCGTCGTACTGAAGGACCGCTGCCGCGCTGCCCACGGTATGGAACACCAACTGGCCGATCTCCGGCTCGTTGAATCGGAGATGGAGGATGGCATCGTCGAGTTCACGAGCCCAGGCCAGGGGCCAGAACGTGTCGACCGCTTCGACCGCCCCTGGCACCGGCGCCATCGGGCCGCGAATCGTCACGTGGGCCAGACGGCGAGCTCGGTCGATCTCCACGCCAACAGACGGATAGTCGATCCGATCGTCGCCCATGACCCGGTTCAACGGCGTGAGCCGCGCACGGGCGCCGGTCGCGGGCCGGTCCGATTCTTCGGCCATCGCGTGGGCGCGGGCCAGCACGCGTTCCTGCCAGCTCGACTTCGGCACCACCTCGTCGACCAACCGCCAGTCAACGGCCTTCTTGCCCCGAACCCCTTCTTCGAGGGTACAGAAGACATCGGCCAAGTCGCGGCGGACCTTCCGTTTGTCGGTAATCCGGGTCAAGCCCCCGGTGCCGGGGAGGACTGCCAACAGCGGAGTTTCCGGAAACGATACCGAGGAGTTCCGGTCGTCGATCAGCATGATATGATCGGCGGCCAGGGCCAGCTCATAGCCCCCGCCGGCGGCCGGGCCGCTCACGGCCGCGAGGTAGCGTTGGCCGCTGGATTCGCTGGCGTCTTCGATTTCGTTTCGGGTTTCGTTGGTGAACTTGCAGAAGTTCACCTTGTGGCCGTGGCTCGACTGGCTCAGCATCCGGATGTTGGCTCCGGCG